>JAVCCD010000292.1 GCA_030765665.1 Candidatus Tenebribacter mawsonii
TTTTCAGTTTTCGTGGAGACTGAATGTCAACAAACCGATTATAACCGGAATCGTAAAAGAACATTACATCTCCGGATACTCCTGTTTTTACATTAACATCAACCTTACCATGATAGAAAAGAGAATCGGATGATACACCTCGGTATATACGGTATTCAATGATCCTCTTTTCTTTTGATAAAGGTTCCCAGCTCAATACTAATCCACTCCCATCATCATCTGGAATGTCATCTGCTTTTAAGTTTTTTACAATATAAGATGTATCAACCGCAGCATGTGAAGGGATTGGAATCAGTAAGAAACCAAAAACCATTAAAAACAGAATAAGTCCTGTTTTAGCATAGTTTAATTTCATATACTTCTCCTTTTTATTATTTTAATTACTTCATTTATGAAATTCTTTCCAAAAACATCTACTTAACCTTATTGTGTCAATCATAATTTAGGCATAAATAATTAGTATACTGGCATTGGTGCTAATGGCTAGAAACAGGTGATGAACCAGAGATAAAATATCTTTGTAAACCTTCAATTGAAGATAGAAAATTATTCATCTCATCTTTTGGAATGGAAGGTCCTGCCACGTTCTTTAATCTCAATGGATTTATTGCCTTGTCATGATGATAGATTGTGTAATGCAAATGCGGACCAGTAGATCGTCCTGTTGAACCTACATAACCGATTATGTCATGTTGCTGAACCCTGTCTCCAACTTTGAATTTTCCATATTTACTTAAATGACCATATAATGTTACATAGCCTTTTGGATGACGGATTTTAACTGTTTCTCCTGTGTGTCTTTTATTCCAACTTGCTTTAATTATAACGCCACTGGCTGTTGCTTCAACTGGAGTTCCTCTTGCCGCCGCATAATCTACACCGTTATGAACGCTTTTCTTTTTTGTAATCGGATGTGTACGTGTTCCAAAATAGGATGAGATTCTTCGATAATTTAATGGAGATTTAAGAAAGGCCTTTTGAATACATTTACCTTTGTTATCATAATATCTAGTTTCATCTTTTTTGTTGGTGTACATATAAGCGATATCACTATAATTTCTACTGGAATATCTGGCAGTCAGTATGTTTCCTGATTTTACGAAATTGCCATCTTCATCTATTTTTTTTTCGTATACAACATGAAATTTATCTCCCTTTTGAGGATCAATGAAAAAGTCTATATCCCATTGGAAGATTTGCGTGAACATCACAATTGTGGCAGCATCAATACCTTCAGAACTCATTCCCTGCCATAATGAAGATCCTATCTCGCCTTCCGCAACAGCAATTTGCTTTATTAATTTTAGTGTGTCAACTTGAGTATAATAAACATCAGAAGTATCTTTGATTACTCGAAAATTATATATCAGGTTTGGTCTAAAACTAAGTTCATGAAGAATGTTCAGCGTGTCTAATTTTACCATAAAACTATCGTTAGGATGTGCTCGTCTTAGGTCATAGAGCGAATCTAATTGGTTTACAAGTTTATAAACAAGCCCATTTTCTAATCCTTCATCTAAAAGGGCATTTGCAAGAGTTTCTCCCTCTTCTAAAACACCTGTTTTATAAATAAAAGGATCAACTTCAATTACTTCCTCTTGTTGTTTTGTGCAAGCTAAGATCAATAAAAGAACAAGTATCAACATCACTACTTTTTTCATAATATATTTTCCAATTTTTTTTGCTTTTTTGTAGCAAGTACAAAATATGTCAAATAAATTCGGGATTCAAGCAAAAAACTTGACCTGCTAATCATTTTGAAAGGATTTGAATATTAATGTAAATAATTAAAGGAGTTGTATGTTTAATATAATAGGTGCACTTGTAGCTTTAGGAATATTGGTAACCGTTCATGAATTTGGGCATTTCGTTGCAGCGAGAATATTTAAGGTAGAAGTAGAAAAATTCTCAATAGGATTTGGTCCCAAATTATTAGCTTTTAAAAAAGGAAAGACTGAATATAGGATTTCTTTGATTCCACTTGGTGGATATTTAAAAATGAAAGGTGAAAATCCAGATGAGAAAGTTGAAGATACTGAAAATTCGTTTAAAACAAAAACATGGTGGCAACGTGCAATTATTGCTTTTGCTGGACCTTTTGCTAATTTAATCCTAGCTCTGCTGATTTTTATTCTCACCTTTGCAATTGGTAAACATTTCGAAGATCAACTTCCAATTGTAGGAGAAGTTAGTGCAAATTACTCTGAATTCGTTCAAGAAAAAGATATAATTCTTCAAGTGAATGATAAAGTTGTTAATGGCTGGACGCAGATTGTTCAAAATATAAACATTGATGCTGAGAATACTTTTCTAATCCAGCGAAATGATGAAGAAATATTAATTTCAAATAATGAGGTTGAACCTAGAACCTGGGTAACAGAAATATTGCCCTTAGTTCCTGCTGTTATTGGAGAGGTAGCACCTGGTATGGCTGCTTACAAAGCTGGTTTAATGGAACAAGATGAAATTTTATCTGTTGATGAAATTGATGTGAAAAACTGGTATGAAATGCGCACGGCAATAACCACAAATGAAAATAAGATTATTACGTTAAAGATAAAACGTGGGGATGATGTCTTCGAAAAATCTTTGGCACCTGAAGAAAATATTTTGGATAATAACAGGATTATCGGTATTATGCAATATATGCCCGTTAAATATATTGAGAAATATAGTTTCTTTGAATCTATAAAATATGGTACTATTGGAACTATAAATTTTGTTTATCTTAACTATGCGATGTTGTATAAATTGATAACAAATCCTAGTGCAATTAAGAATAATCTTGGCGGACCCGTTATGATATATGCCATGTCTGCCCAAACTGTTGATAAAGGAATTGATAGCATACTTTCTTTTATTGCCGCAATAAGTTTGATTTTGATGATCATGAATTTACTTCCAATTCCAATTTTGGATGGTGGTCATATTTTTTTCTGCTTTATAGAAGGAATTAGAAAGAAACCACTTAGCATAAAAATTCAAATTGTCTTACAAAATATTGGACTTTTCATATTAATGTTCTTGATGATATTTGCTTTTTGGAATGATATCAGCAGATTATTTAGCCGTTCCAGTGCTATCAAACAAAATCAAATCCAGATTGAGAATGGGGGCTAATATATTCAATTTTAACATTGAAGCACAAAGTAAAAATGCAAGAGCAGGTGTGCTACGAACTCCTCACGGAGAGATAAAAACTCCAATTTTTATGCCCGTTGGTACGCGTGCTTCTGTAAAAACGTTAGATTCTTTAGATTTATACAATTTAAAGGCACAAATAATTTTAGGAAATACTTACCATCTTTACCTGAGACCCGGACATGAACTTATAAAAAGAGCAGGTGGTTTACATAAATTTATGGGTTGGGACAAACCAATTCTTACCGATAGTGGTGGATTTCAAGTAATGAGTTTGGCGGGATTACGAAAGATCACACCTGAAGGTGTCCGGTTTCAATCTCATATCGACGGAAGCTATCATATGTTCACACCTGAAAAAGTAATAGAAATTCAAAATGCTATTGGAGCTGATATCATTATGTCTTTTGATGAGTGTCCTCCGTATCCAGCGACAAAAAAATATGTTGCAGACTCCTTAGTAACAACGTTGGATTGGGCTGCCAGAGGGAAAATTTCTCATAATAATACCAAGCAACAAGCACTATTTGGGATTGTACAAGGTGGAATTCATGAAGATCTACGTGAAGAAAGTGCTAAGAAATTAATGGAAATGGATTTTCCCGGATATTCTATTGGTGGACTTGCTGTTGGTGAGAAAAAAGAAGATATGTTCAAAATTACTAAATTTCTGAATAATATTTTACCTAAGGATAAACCACGATACTTAATGGGTGTTGGCACTCCGGGTGATTTACTTAAGAATATCGAGAATGGTGTTGATATGCTCGATTGTGTAATGCCAACCAGAAATGCAAGAAAAGGAACCATCTTCACTTGGAATGGCAAAATGATAATAAAATCTGCCAGATACAAAGAAGATTTTTCTCCGATTGATGAAAATTGCCAATGTTATACTTGCCGAAATTTCTCGCGCGCCTATATTCGTCATTTATTAAATGTTAATGAATTGCTGGGAATGAGATTAGCCTCTATTCATAGCTTACATTTTTATCTGGATCTGGTTACAAAAGCAAGAGAGGCAATTGTGAAGGGAAATTATGCTATATTCAAAAATGAATTTGCCGAAAAACTCGATATGAAAATGGAGTGAAACATGAGTAAATTTACAGAAATAGATTTATCTAATCTCAAAAAAAACTCGATTAAATCTAGATCGAGTTTAGTGAAAAAAGGCAGTTTTTCTAAACCTGTGTTAAATAGTTTTAATGAATTTACAGAGTCGCTACCCAAGATTTTAAAAGCAAATGAGTTCAATGAGCTTTTAGAAAAATGTGTTCAGGCTTATGAAAATGGAAAGCCAATAATTTTAGCATTGGGTGGTCATGTAATTAAATGTGGATTAGCACCAAACATTATTGAGATGATGGAATTAGGTGTGATTACAGGTTTAGCCTCAAATGGCTCAGTTGTTATTCATGATTATGAAATTGCTATGTTTGGTGAAACTTCCGAAAATGTTGCAGCTGCTTTGGAAACTGGTGAATTTGGAATGGCAATCGAGACCTGTGATGGGATAAATAAAATTATTAGTTCAGCTAAAAATAAACTTGGTTATGGTGAAGCGATTGGGAAAGATCTTATAGAAAGAAATGCAGAAAATAATCATTTATCACTGTTTGCAAATGCATACAAATTGGGAATCCCATTTACTGTTCATGTGGCTTTGGGTACAGATATCGTTCATCAACATGAAACTGCTGATGGTGCAGCTATCGGAGATTGCTCGATGAGAGATTTCAGGATATTATGCAATAATCTAATCCAACTTAATGATGGTGGAGTTTTTTTGAATTTTGGTTCTGCAGTTATTATGCCTGAAGTTTTCTTAAAAGCTGTTACTGTTGTACGCAATCTGGGTTTTCCTCTTAATAATTTTTATACTGCTGTTTTTGATATGAATATGCATTACAGACCCAGAACTAATATTGTTCATCGTCCTACTTTAAGTGGAGGAAAGGGATTTTATTTTATTGGTCATCACGAAATCATGATCCCCCTCTTCTTCCAAGCTTTAAAAGAGAGACTTAAGAATGCGTAAATTATTAATTATTATTTCTACGATTCTCATTTTTACATCTCTTCTTGCAGATGAGGAAAATATTAAGAAAAAGCCGCTCAAAGCTGTTGCATTATCCTGCATTTTTCCAGGAGGAGGTCAACTTTATAACGGGAAATATCTTAAATCAGGTTTTATATTTGCAATAGAAGGAAGTTTTATCGGTCTTGCAGCGTATCATCATCTCGAAGCGGAAAAATATTATGATAGATATAAAGTAAATCCAGATTTAAATTCAGATTACTACAAAGAGTATGAGAAATATTATGAAAGACGACAAAGTGATCTCTTCTGGATTGGAACAATAATTTTTCTATCTGCAATTGATTCTTATGTAGATGCTCATCTATTTGATTTTGAAGAAAAAAAGAAAAAGATACATCTTAAATTTGAGGATAATGCAGTTGCATTAGTTTATAATTTCTAAGGAATAAAAATGAATAAAAAATACGTTATTGCAATTGATGGTCCAGCTGCTTCTGGTAAAAGTACAACTGCCAAACAATTGGCAAAAAAACTAAAATATATTTATATCGATACAGGAGCGATGTATCGTGCTTCCGGTTTGTGCACGATCTTTCAAAACGTAAGTTTAGATGATGAAATTGCTTTAAAAAAGATGCTTGATGAAATTAATATAAAGATAGAATATGCTGAAGAGGGAAATCATATTTATTTGAATGGAGAAGATGTTTCAGAGAGGATTAGAGAAGCTGACATTACAAAACTATCTTCCCAAATAGCTGTAATTGGAATTGTAAGGGATAAAATGGTTGAATTGCAAAGAAAAATGGGTGAGAACGGCGGTGTAATCATGGATGGTAGAGACATAGGAACGGTTGTTTTTCCAAAAGCTGATTTTAAATTTTTCATGATAGCTGATGTGAAGACACGAGCCTTACGTAGATGGAAAGAAGCCAAAGAAAAAGGTGAAAACATCTCATTAGATGAGATAGAAACAGAACTAATTTGGCGAGATAAGAATGATTCAACTCGTGATATCTCACCACTAATTCAAGCGGAAGATGCAATTCCAATAGACAATAGTGGAATGACAATTGATGAGCAGGTAAAGAAGATGTATTCTGTGATTAAGCGAGGTAGCAATGCGTAAAAGTTATTCTTTTATAACAACATGTGTAAGAGTGTATATGAAGATCTTTTGGAGATTGAAGATCATCAATCGTGAACGGTTAACAGACATTTCTGATTGTATAATTGCTGCAAATCATATTTCTGCTTTTGATCCTCCCTTCATCGGGTCTGTTATCCCAACAGAAATTCATTATTTGGCAAAAGCAGAATTATTCAAGAATAAATTAGCAGGTGCTTTTCTTGTTTTTGTAAATTGTATTCCTGTAAAACGAGGTAGGATAGATAAGTCAGCTATAACAATGGTAAAGCTTGTTCTCAGAAAAGGTCATTCCATTTTAATATTTCCAGAAGGTACAAGAAAATCTAGTAATGTAAAATCCGGAATTGGTAAATTTGCGATTGAAGCTAAAAAAGATATTTGTCCAATTTACATACATAATTCAACAAATTTTTTGAAATGTTTTTTGGGAAAGGAAAGACTTACAATTGTTATTGGAGAGAAGATAAAAGCTACTTCATTTGCAGAAATGGAAAGTACAAAAGAGAGTTATAAGAAATTAGCAAATAATGTTATGGGAAAAGTGTTTGGGTTAAAAAATGAGTGTTAGAATAGCAAGAAATTCAGGTTTTTGTTTTGGTGTAAAAAGAGCCATAAAAATTGCTTTAAAAACTTCTAAGGATAATGATGAAATAGTTACTCTCGGTCCAATTATTCATAATCCGCAAATGGTTGCAAAACTTGAGAGTGAAAACATATTTAAAGTTGATAATATTGAACAGATAAAGGGTCGTCCTACAATAATAAGATCACATGGTATAAAAAAAGAAATTCTGGAAGAGCTAGAAAAAAATAATATCGAAATAATTAACGCAACTTGCCCTTATGTTTCTAAAACTCAAGATTATGCGAAATCACTTTCTGAAGATGGTTATGAATTAATCATTTTGGGAGACCGCAATCACCCTGAGGTTAAAGCCTTACAATCCTATATAGATAAGGAAGTAATTATTGTTGCAAACGCAAACGAACTTGTAGATAAACAATTTAAAAAAGTTGGAATTATCTCTCAAACTACCAGAAGAGTAGAGGATCTTCAGGATTTGGTAAACAAATTAGTATCAAGATGTCATGAAGTGCGTGTTATAAACACGATCTGCAATGCTACTACTATCCGGCAGAATTCAACTCTAGCCTTAGCAAAAGAGAGTGATGTGATGATTGTTGTGGGAGGTAAAAATAGTTCAAATACAAAAATGCTTGCCAAAATCTGTGAAAGTTTTGTAAAGACCTACCATATTGAAGTGGCGGAAGAAATTGAAAAAGAATGGCTCAACGATAAACAGGATATTGGCTTAACCGCCGGCGCTTCTACTCCAGATTGGGTAATTGTAGAAGTGTACAATAAGATATTAGAGTGTATAGGGAATATTAATAAAGTCGATTTAATCGAGGATATTCCCGGTTTCAAGGAGGAATGATGTTTGTTAACGATCAAAAAGATGAAGTTTTAGAAACTAATGAAACTATCGAAAAAACAGAAGATGAACAATCTGATGTTCAAGAAGAAACTAACAAAGTAGAAGAAGAGGAAGTAAAAAAGGAAGAAAAAAAAGAATTGGGAAAAGAAGAAGTTGAAGAAGATATGGAATCTTTACTTGATGAACATTTCAAAAAATTTGAACAGGGCAAAATTGTTGAAGGAATTGTAGTGAGTGTAGATGAACGCTCAGTACTTGTTGACATTGGTTTTAAATCGGAAAGCGCAATATCAATTCGTGAATTTTCAAATTCTAATTTACCAGAAGTAGGTAGTAAGATTAAAGTTTTTATTGATTCTGTTGAAGATGGAATTGGTAGACTCAGACTATCGAAGAAAAAGGCTGATTTTTATCTGAATCTTGAAAAACTTGAAAAGACCATGGAAGCTAATGAGTCTGTTACAGGAATACTAAGACGCAGAGTTAAGGGTGGAATGATAATTGATTTGGATAACCTTGAAGCTTTTTTACCAGGATCACAAATTTCCACAAAACCTATTCCTAACTTAGATCAATTTATTGGAAAGGAAAGTGAATTCAAGATCATTAAAATTGATAAAGAACGTAGGAATATTATTGTTTCCAGAAAGCAAGTTCTTTTAGAAGAACAGCAATCACGTCTGAATGGTCTTAAAGAAGAAATCTCTGAAGGTGCGGAACTGGATGGAGAGGTTAGAAATATTACAGATTACGGTGCTTTTATTGATCTGGGTGGAATTGATGGTCTGCTTCATATTACCGATATGAGCTGGGGTCATATTAAACATCCTTCTGATATGCTTAATATTGGAGATAAAGTTAAAGTAAAAGTATTAAAATTCGATATAGATAATGAAAAAGTGTCACTTGGTTTAAAACAACTAGTTCCACATCCATGGGAAAATATTGAAACAAAATATCCAGAAGGAACTATTGTGGCTGGTAAGGTTGTAAATATTACAAATTATGGTGCCTTTGTAGAGTTAGAATCCGGCGTAGAAGGTCTTGTACATGTTTCAGAAATGAGCTGGACAAAGAAAATAAAACATCCAAAGCAAATGTTTAAAAAAGGAGATTCCATAAAAGCTATAGTTCTTTCTACTTCTAAAGAAGAAAGAAGAATCTCTCTTGGTGTAAAGCAGATGGAAGCAAACCCATGGCTTACAATCGAAGATAGATATCCTGTTGGAACTCAAATCAAAGGTATTGTGAAAAGTATTACACCATTTGGTGTTTTTATAGAGATCGAAGAAGATATTGAAGGTTTGATTCACATTTCTGATATTTCATGGACAAAGCGTATCTATCATCCAAAAGAAGTATTGAAGAAAGGTGATGAAGTTGATGTAAAAGTTCTTTCAATAGATAAAACATTACATAGAATTGCACTGGGGATCAAGCAGCTTCACATTGATCCTTGGGATAATCTTGATCAAAGACTTCCAATAAATACAGAAGTTAAGGCAAAAATTGTGAAGATTATTGCAAAAGGTGTTCTGGTTGATGTTTATGTTGAAGATAATACTGTTGAAGGGTTTATCCCTCTCTCTCATCTCGCGATTCCAGGTCTTAAGAAAGCAGGAATGGCTTTTGAAGTTGGAGAAGAATTACCTCTGAAAGTAATTGAACTTGATCTGGAAAATAGACGTTTGATCTTGAGTGTTAAAGCTTATTTCTTTGCTCGTGATAAAAGTGAATTCAATGAATTTGTTGAAATGCATCAAGAAAGAGTAAACACAAAATCTGAAAAGAGAAAAGCTATCAAAGAAAA
>JAVCCD010000170.1 GCA_030765665.1 Candidatus Tenebribacter mawsonii
GCTATGATCGTATTCAATGAATTCATGCGAAGATTCCAGGAAATGAACATGATGAATCAGCCAGATAATGGAATGGATATGCTCAAAAATCATACACTTATCGTAAATCCGAACAATGAGACCATTAAGAAGATACTTAAGTTAAATGAAAAGGGTGAAACTGATAAAGTTGATCTCCTCACAAACCATATTCATGATCTTGCAATGTTAGAACAAAAAAGATTTTCAGGCAAGGAACTTCACTCATTTATAGAGAATGCAAATAAAGTTTTGGGAATGATAAAGTAGGTTTTACCGCAAAGTACGCTAAGATGCTAAGAAAAAAATTAAGCCTTCTGAGTTTGATACTTGGAAGGTTTTTTTCTTTTACTACCTCACCATCAGTCCCTCTCCTAAGATAGGCGAGGGATATCGGAGAAAATATGTAAGAAAACTGTCATTCTTAAATCATGAATAGGTAATGGGAATGATAACTATAATTTTAGTTGAATAATTACATTCAATCAAACAAAATCTCAAACTCTCGTTTTCACGAGAAGGACATTACTTTTTTACTTTGTGTCAATTTGAGGAATTCGTGGTTTATTTTTTCCTTATATCCGTGTTTATCCAGTGTAAATCCGTGAGCTATTTTCTTTCCAGTTCCAGTAATTTCTCCTTTATCTTTATTCCACCACCAAAACCACCAAGATCACCATTTTTACGAATAACTCTGTGGCAGGGAATAATTATCGGAATCGGATTTCTGCCATTTGCATTTCCTACAGCACGCGATCTATTTTTATCTCCAACTTTTTCTGCTAGTTCCTGATAAGAGATAGTTTCTCCATAATGTATTTTCTGAAGTTCATTCCAAACAGATAATTGAAAATCTGTTCCTATTGGTTTAAGCGGAATATCAAATATTTGTCTTTCTCCGGCAAAATATTGTGAGAGTTGTTTCTCTGCTTTCAAGTAAAATAGGGATATCAGAATTAATTATATTAGAATCATTACAAAATTTAATTTCAAGTAAGTTATTGCCATTGGAAATCAATAACAAGTCCCCTACAAGTCCCCTACATGTCCCTGCATATTTCTATGGTATAAAACACGCTCTAATATATTACAGTCCAATGAGGTAGCATATATGTAATCATAAAATCCCTTCCACCATATTTGTAGGGTCAATTCTCTGAATCGACCGCTAATTCTGGAGCGGATTATCCCGATTTATATCGGGACGACCTTCAGCTTGGGAAGCTGAAGCTCTACCAACTGAGCTAAATCCGCAACAAAATCAACGAATATTTACAAAACGAACTGAGCAAATTAGGATTTTTATTTAAGAAATTTATTAGATCTTGTTTATTGATTTATATTTACTTATATTTCTCAAGTTCTGCTTCAATTAGGGGAAATGTTGAATTTAAGGCTGATATTAGTTTATTAAGTTTCTCTTCATAAATCTCACCAGTCCATTCATCCATCCAGATCTTTTTAAATTCAATTGCAATACAACATGCCGAATCAGGGAAATTATTATGGATCCAGCGTGAAAAATGACCACCTGGAAAATTCACGTTAACTCGAGCATCTAATTGTCTTCCAAAATAATCAAACATGATGAGTTTTTTTTGAATTTTATCAACTAATGAAAGCCATTTCTCAGGCATATTATTCGTTCCAATAATGATTTCAGGATTTAGCTTGGGATCATCAAATTCTGCGGTTGAACCTTTTCTATGATGGTTATATGAATGAATATCATATACGAAAAATCGACCATACTTTTTTTCCAATTGTGTAAAATGATTTTTCGATGTAGAATAAAATATTTTATATTCTTCCAAGCTTTTTGAGATAACATTATCAGAAGGTTTATCCTTTCGTGTTCGCAATCCCCAGGCATCTTCAGGTTTAAGGTAAATACACTTTTCAATCGAACGATTCAGGTCGACTTCAAAGCGGCTGGTTCTGCCAATTATTGTATTGGAAGCAAAATCTGTGAATCGATCAGTGTAAGGATCTTCTTCCATCAGACGGATACTTTCTGATACAGCAAAATTCTTATTTACTTCCTCAGAGACATCATGTCCATTATGAATAGCTGTACAAACTATTGGTGAAGTGTATTTGAAATTAAATTCTGCTAACATGAAATTTTTCTATCCTTCATAAAAAAACAACTCACAACTCACAACTCACAACTCACAACTCAACACTATCTTCTACTCAACCATTAACTCAACATTATCATCAGGTTCAGAGATGATAATCGCTTGATTTTTAAAGTACTTATTGGCAACACTCTTTATTTGAGCCGGAGTTATCTTCTTATAAATTTCGGAAATTCTATCGATGTAATCATAACCAAAACCAATAGATTCATAATGGGTTATGTAATACGGTAGAGAATTGTCATTAAGCATTGTTTTCATGATTTTCACAGTCTCATCAATAGCACTGTTAATTTCTTCAACTGGAACATCTTCCTTCATGAGTTTATCTAATTCGTTCGCCATAACTTCAGTTAATTCATCCTTTTTATCAATTGATGTTTGGCTGTATAGATTGAATGAACCAAAATTTTCTGAATAGTCATATTGTGGGAAAGCAAAATATGCTAAATTATTTGTTCCGCGAACTGCTAAATGGAGTCTACCTCTGGCTCCTGACAAGATCATGTTTATCAGGTTCATAGTAGATAATTCATCTGAATCGAGTTTTGGCGCAGGACAGTAAATGTTTAAATTCACCTGTTCAAAACTATATTTATTCAGGAAAGAAACATTATTTTCTTGCATTTCGGTGAAACTTTTTTCTGCTTTTATCTTCTTATCAGGCATATTTTTCTTAATATTAAGTGCAATCACTTCAGCTTCATCTTTTGTAATATCACCAAAAAGTGTTATTATCATTTTATCTGAATTAAAAAAAGTTTTGTGTAATTCTTTAAGATTATCTTTAGTGAGAGCTAAAATAATTTCTGTTTTTTCTTCCCTGGAAATCCCTTCTCTAGATTCACCATACAATGTTGCATTTATATAATCATTATGAGCTGTTGTTGCACGACTCTTAGAACGCTTGTAGTTTGCATTCACTTCTTCTTTAGCTAGAGCGATCTCTTTATCTTCAAATGTGGGATTCATAAAAGCATCGAACA
>JAVCCD010000077.1 GCA_030765665.1 Candidatus Tenebribacter mawsonii
ATTATCTCTTCAATTGTCGAAGGACGTATCTTTTCTGCTAATGGGATATTGGTTGGTGTTTTCTCTTCTGAAAATAATGATATTTGATCAGACATAATTTCCTCGATTAAATTTTATTAAATCGCTCTTTATTCTAAACATAACTTTTATCTGTCAATTTCTTAATGACTTTTTTTAACTATAGAGTTAAATAATTATGAAATTAATTTGGCGAATATTTGAAAGTTTACGTACTAAAAAAGCCCCGATTTCTCGGGGCTGTCACTGACCATTTAGGGAGGATCAATGTTTCTTAGGGAGATTGCTTAAAATAAAATATCTTTATCATTATAAATGTGAATATTAGAGTTAGATGTTTTCAAATTGATCAAGTTACCACCATTACCAATTAAACCTGAAATTCTCGTTTTAGATATATCATTAACGGTTATAGGAAAATCATGTAGCTTAATCTTGCCATTAGATGTTTTTGCTTTAATATCAGCATCAAGTGTATTTGCTAAATATACAGTTATTGATCCATTACTAGAATTAATATCAATATCATTATTCATATTAATAACATGTGCTTTTATAGATCCATTTGAAGTTCTAACTGTCCCAATATGTAGAGAGTTAAAAATTTGAATGCTACCGTTAGAGGTTACTGCAGAAGTGAGACCATCAATATTATCTAATTTAATTCTGCCATTTGAAGTATGTGCTATAACAGAACCTTTAATGTCTTCGGCTGTGATAGAGCCATTACTTGTGTTCGCTGTGATTTTACCAGTACAATTTATTATGTTGATACTCCCATTAGAAGTTCTAACAATATCTGTATCCCCTGCATTTGTAATATTGATGCTACCATTTGAGCTGTGAATGTTCTTGATCAATAATTTTTTAGGAACTATAATTTCATAAATTACAGTAACTTTAGGGTTCTTTGTAAGATGCTTGGTTTCTAATATGATATCATCTTTTTGTATCATAATTACCTCAACCTTATCTAACGCTTTACTGCCATGTGTAGTTTTCTTTGTAACAACCACATCCACAAAATTTTTGTCCCACCCTGTAATATTCACTGTACCATTAATGTTATTAATCACCAATCCGGTTTTGTCGTTAATCTCAAAAGTTTTCCTTATTTCCTTAGTAGTAACAATTCCATAAACCAATACCGCAATTGACAAAATAGCTAAAAACAATGTTATTCTTTTCATAACTCCTCCAATCAAATATTTACATTAATCAGTTGCAATTTACATGCCAAAGACTATATGGAATATCTATTTATCTGTATTGTAAGAGTTTATGGGTGCTTACGGGGTCATTGTGTATAGCTTCTGAATTATCTAATTGATAAAATAATAATCAAAACATTATCAAAATGATAAAGAATTTAACAGATTAGATTTAATTTTTTAGGTAACAACTCAATTTTGAAATGAAGTGGATTTTTTAACTCAGGAAGTTCACCGTCTGTATAAAAAGGTAACGGTGTTTTAGTAATTACTTCGATAGTTTTGCTCTGCTTAAGATCTACTTCCGGCTCTTTTAAATGTTGACCCTTAATTGCAGAAGGGAGTAAAGACAAAATCCTGCCACGCGAGATTGTTTTGATAAAACAAATATCCAAAAAGCCATCATCCACAATAGCTTCAGGTGTTAAAAGAAATCCACCTCCGGTATATTTTCCATTACCAATAGCGATTAGCAAGAAAGGTGAATTATATGTATAATCATCCAATTTTACTTCTGCTTCAAACGGCTTTAAAGAAACTAATGCTTTTATTACAGCAAGAAGATATCTTGGTAAACCATTCAGATGTTTGATCTTATTCGAGATCTGTGCAGCTCTGGCATCAAAACCGATACCCAGAGCATTGACGAAATACCTATTTTCAATCTTGCCTACATCAATTTTTCTTAGATTAAATTTTTGTAAAGTATCAACTGCTTTATTTATATTGGAAGATAGATTAAAATTTGCGGCAAAATCATTTCCACCACCTTCTGGGATTATACCAACATTTACTTCTTCCGATTTTCCGGAAAGCATAACTCCATTTACAACTTCGTTTAATGTACCGTCGCCACCAACAGCAATTATGTTATTGAAACCTTTCTTAATAGCATCTTGAACAAGTTGAATCGCATGCTTTGGTGCTTTTGTTAATTCTATTTCAAAATCAAGTTTATGTTCATTCAACGATGTAATCAGGTTACTAATTTTATTTCCGGCTTTTCCTCTTCCAGCAGTTGAATTTACAATGAAGATCCACTTCTTATCTCGCATATTTTCTTCCTTTGTTCAGTTCAAGTTTCTTCAGGATAAATACAAATTCACCTTTTGGAAGCTCTTGTGTCATAGTAATAAGCTCATGCAAACTTCCCCAGAAAATTTTTTCATTAGGTTGTGTGAGTTTGTAGGCTATTATTGCCTGTCGGTTTACGCCAAGTATATTTTTCATATCAGCAAGAAGTTGCTTGAGCCTGTATGGTGTTTCCAGAAATATTAGATCATAATTATTTGGAAGTCTCTTTATAGCACGTTTACGCTCATCTTTATTTGCTGGTAGAAAGCCATAATATAAGAATTGCTCGAGATTGAGTCCGCTAACCATTAATGCTGCCATTATAGAAGATGCTCCAGGAATAGGAATTACACTAACTCCATTTTGGTGGCATTGCCAAACCAGACTATTACCAGGGTCTGCAAAAAGCGGAGTTCCTGCATCACTTATTATTGCCGCAGTTTCACCATTCATTACAAGTCTATTCAGTATTACTTGTGTTTGCTCATCTTCATTATGTTCGTTTAATAGTTCCAATGGTTTTTTTATATCATAACTTTTCAGCAATCTGCTCCCAACTTTAAATTCCTCACAGATTACAAAATCAACTTCTTTAAGAATCTTTAGTGCTCTTAATGTAATATCGTCAGGATTACCAATGTGTGTTGCTACAACAAATAATTTATTCTTTGAGGACATATACTATTTTTCCTTGAAAATTGGAGCGGATGTAAATATAAAGACCCATAAGAAAGATCAACACAGCCAGAATTAATCCAATAAGGCTTAGCTTCAAACTCCAAGAATATGTCTCTGACTCAAATTTCATTTCTATTGCATGTTCACCTTTTGGAACAACGATTCCACGTAAGATGTAATTTGTAGCATATATTTCAGTTTCAGTTCCATCGATGAATGCTTTCCAGCCAGCAGGATAATAAATCTCACTTATAGTTAGGAACGAAGTTGTATCTGTTACTACTTCAAATTTAACGTCATGAAGATCAAATCCTGTTGGTGTTACAGAAGATTCTGTAGGAGCATAAGTTGTTGGAACATGTTTTTCGACAATAGCTGTTTCTGCCGGAGAAAATTCAGGATCATTCAGTTTTTTCCAGATCGATTTGTTATCTTTAATAAGTTCAGTATTTTTCACAAACCAAGCTCGAGGGAGATATGTATTATTTAAATAAACTGTTTGTTTTTGTTTTCTATCATAATAGGCATATTCCAAATTATCTATTGGAAGCTTCTGATTAAAGATCACATATTTTGCATTCAGCATGTTCACGATATTCCAGTTTATTGGAATTCTATCGAGGAATTCTGCATTCAAACAATTTTCGATTATCTCTTGATATCTCTTAAGTTTTGCACCATGATACCCGCCAATTGTTTGATGATAATATGCCCAGCTATTCTGTCCAAATTCTCTTGCTAAAGGATATATCCTGAAGTTCTCTGTGTCCTGTAATAAAAATTTATCAACATCTGTTTTTTGATATTGTTTTTCTATATTTTGTTGTGGAGTTACATTTTGCAGGAATCTACTATCAATAAGTAACAAATCGGTTATTACAAGAATTGCAATGAGAATTAGAAATGGATATTTTCCGATCTTTTTCCTTCCTGCTAACAATATCAAACCCATGCTTACAAGCAGGAAGATTCCAGTTTGAATTCCATCATCAACTAGTTTCTCTAAACGCATTGTTTTAAGTTGTTTTAACTGGCCTGAATTATATTTGGAAGCATCACTGGAATGTTGTAATCCAAATTTATCTAATGAACTGCTAAAGGCAAGAAAGAGGATAAAAAGTGCAAACACTACTATAAGTATTTTTTGAAAAAGGTCGAAGAATTTCTTATCATCTTCCTTAATCTTTTCAAGTATCGTTTTAATTCCAAATCCAGCTAAAATTACTGTTGCAAATTGCAAAATCACAAGTATCATTGCAGGAACGCGGAACTTGTTGAATCCAGGCAGGTAATTAAGCAAGAAGTTTGATAGGAATGGCAAGTGCCTTCCAAAAGAGAGCAATAGAGTAATTATGGAAACACTTAGCAGAATTTTTACAAGCCTATTTCGATTATAGAATAATGCAATAATTGCGAAAAGGAAAATGATAATTCCCATATACATTGATGTCTGAGTGAATGGCATCCAGCCCCAATAAAATGGAGAGACACCACCAAAAAAATTTGGATTTATAAAAGTTAATATCTCCAGTGGATGGAAAGACCAGCTGGTAGCATAACTTGTACTCAAACCGGTTGAACCACCACGGATAGTGTGCTGTCCGTATTCATAAGAAGAAAAATATGGTTGAGCAATTGCCATGAATGCAATAATGAATGCCAATAAAAGAAAAACTGAGAATATTATATGTGGCTTTAATTCCTTATCTTTTATTGCCCAAATTGTTTGAGCTATCCAATAGATTAAAATCATTAAGTATGTGTAATAGGAGATCTGTGGATGATTGGCTCGAAGTTGTACGATGAACAGAATAGCTGTTGCTCCTAAAGCAAGTAAATTTCGACGCTCTTTTAAATAATGAACTGCATACATGATCCATGGAATGTAAACAATTGCCTTAAATTTTGTGTTGTGCCCGATTTCTAAAAGTCCTAAAAAATGGCACGAAAGCGGTAAAGCGATAGCACTTATAAATGCGATGATCGGATCAAATTTTAAATGTATCATAAATAGATAAACACCAAGTGCCATGATGAATAACATGAGAATTCGCCAGTTCATAACCTTGTTCGTGAGTTTGTATATCTGACCGAGAAATGGATATTTTGCACCGAATGAGATCAAGTATGAAGGCATTCCGCTAAACACATTTGGATTCCACATCGCCTGATCTTTATGCTCTTTATTATATTCCATAAGAACCTGTGCTGATGATCGCCATTGGATAGTATCACTTGCCGGAGGTGCATAATTTTGAAAGGCGATTCTGAAAAATAATACGGATAAAATTATGAACAATAAACTTATAAAGATCACATGTTTATATTTTCCCTCAAATATCTTTTCCAAAATCCCAATTTGCTCAACTACTTTTTGCTTATTCTTTTTTGCCATAATTTTCCTCGATTTAAATTAATTTTCAAGTAATTCATCATTAACTGATTATATTACTATTCCTGAAATTTATTGTAGCTGAATTGAAGTCAAATAAAAAGTTATTATTCTGTTTTTAATAATTATCAAGCTGTTATTGGGAAACACTCCGTCTTTATGAGAAAATCTTTCATTTTTTTCTCACGAAGAATCTGGAGTGTTTG
>JAVCCD010000011.1 GCA_030765665.1 Candidatus Tenebribacter mawsonii
CAGGTGATAACGTAACAATATCAGCAGAGCTTATTACTCCAATCGCAATGGAGAAAGGACTTCGTTATGCGATTCGTGAAGGTGGAAGAACTATCGGCGCTGGCGTTGTCGGCGATGTTCTTGAGTAATATCGGAGGAAATAGTGGGAAAAATAAATAACGAGAATAAGATTAGAATAAGACTTAAAGCGTATGATTATCGCTTATTAGATAAATCTGTAGCAGAGATAATAAAAAACACAAAAAATACCGGCGCTAAGATCGTTGGTCCAATTCCTCTACCTACAGAAAGATCTCTTTATACGGTCTTAAAATCTCCACACGTTAATAAAAAAGCACAGGAACAATTTGAAATGTTAGTGCACAAACGATTGATCGATATAGTAAATCCTACACCGCAAACAACAGGAGCATTAAAGAAATTAAATCTTCCTGCTGGTGTACATGTTGAGATCAGGACGTAAAGGAGTTTGAGATGATAGGATTAATAGGAAAAAAAATTGGGATGACTCAAATTTTTGACGAGAACGGGAATGTGATTCCTGTAACCGTTATTCAGGCTGGGCCATGTCGTGTTATTCATCGTAAAAACAAAGATAAACATGGATACGATGCAATACAATTAGGTTTTGAAGAAATTGATGAGAAAAAAGTAAGTAAACCATTGTTGGGACATTTCAAAAAACATAGTAGCCCTGCATTCAAATATCTTAAAGAATTCCGTCTGAAGTTATATAAAGATATTAATGAAGGTGAAGTTTTTGACGTAAGTATGTTTGAACAAAATGAGTTGGTTAAAATAACAGGAACTTCAAAAGGTAAGGGATTTCAGGGTGTTATGAAGCGTCACAACTTTCATGGATTTAAGGCTTCACACGGTGTACACGAATCCTATAGAGGACCTGGTTCGATCGGTCAATGTGCCACTCCTGCCAGAGTATTCAAAGGGAAAAAACTTCCCGGACATCAAGGTGTTGATAAAGTTTCAGTTCTTAATCTAAAAGTTGTTAAGGTCGATGTTGAAAAAAATCTGGTGATGGTAAAGGGTGCTATCCCCGGACATAGAAATTCAATAGTTCGCCTCAGAAAAGAACTGTAATTTGGGAGAAATAATGTTAAAGATAAATAAATATTCAATGAAAGGTGAAGAAACAGGAACAATGACTCTTCCTAAAACCCTTTTTGCCGTAGAATCAAAAAATCCTAAAGCTTTAATTTATGAAGTTATTAAGACATATCTCGGTAATCAAAGAAAGGGAAATTCTTCTACACAAACCCGTGCGGAAGCTAACGGTAGTGGAAGAAAATTATATAAGCAGAAAGGAACCGGTAATGCAAGACCAGGTAATTTAAGAACTCCACTTCGTGTTGGTGGTGGTGTTGCATTTGGTCCTAAGCCTAAAGATTGGTATAAAAAAATTCCAAAGAAAAAGAAAAGATTAGCACTAAAACTTGCACTTACTACAAGAGCTAATGAAAAACAAGTGATCTTACTAGATTCACTAGACTTTGATAAGCCAAACACAAAAGCTGCTAAAGAATTACTTGCGAAGATCACACCTGAAAGAAGCAAAAAACTTATCCTTATTGATGGAAGCGATATCAATGTGATAAAATCTTTTTCTAATATTCCTTATGTGAAATTAGATAGAGCAGATAGTGTCTATCCTTATGAAGTACTTCATTGCAACTGTCTGATTATTACAGAAGCTGCACTTAACAAAATGAAGGAGGTATTTGCAAAATGAAACAAGCAAGAGAAATAGTTATTGCACCAATGATAACTGAGAAAACTTCTTCAGTTCAAAATGCTACTAACAGCTACACTTTTAGAGTTAGTGTTAATGCCAACAAGATAGAAATTGCAAAAGCAATTGAAAGTATTTTTAATGTGGACGTAATTAGAGTAAATACAATTTGTCAGCGTGGTAAAGTTAAACGTATGGGAAGATATTCCGGAAAACGTGCTGATTGGAAAAAGGCTATAGTCAAACTTAAAGAAGGCGACACAATTGCCGAGTTTGAGGCTTAGGGAGAATTAGAATGGGAATTAAAAAATATAGACCAATTACCCCAACGATGAGATTCAAGACCGGTTTTACTTTTGAAGAAATTACAAAAACAAAACCGGAAAAATCTTTGATCAAACCTCTTCCTCAAAAAGCTGGAAGAAACCATCATGGTAGAATTACATGTCGTCATCGTGGCGGTGGTCATAAAAAACATTATAGAATTATTGATTTTAAAAGAAACAAACATGAAATTCCTGCAAACGTTGCAGCAATCGAATACGATCCTAATAGAAGCGCTAGAATCGCTTTACTCTTTTATGTTGATGGAGAGAAGAGATACATTCTTGCACCATTAGGTATGAAAGTTGGAGATCAGGTAATTTCAGGACCAAAAGCTCCGATTACAGTGGGGAACGCTCTCCCACTTGATAGAATTCCACTTGGAACTACTGTTCATAATGTTGAATTCAAGCAGGGCAAAGGTGGTCAAATAGCAAGAAGTGCAGGTTCTTATGCACAAGTTGTGGCTAAAGAAGGTGGATATGTTCATGTGAAGATGCCATCAAATGACATTCATCTTATCAGAAATGAATGTTATGCTACTATCGGGCAAGTTGGAAACACAGAACATGATTCAATTGTTATAGGTAAAGCTGGACGTAATCGTTGGAAAGGTATTCGCCCAACTGTACGTGGTGTTGCTATGAATCCAGTTGACCATCCAATGGGTGGTGGTGAAGCGAAAACATCTGGTGGCGGACATCCAGTGTCTCCATGGGGTGTATTGGCTAAAGGTGGTCTTACACGTAAGAAACGTAAGTACTCTGATAAGTATATAATTAAGTCTAAAAAGAAACGATAGAAGGAAGAAATATGTCTCGATCGATTAAAAAAGGACCCTTTGTAGATACGCATCTCGAGAAAAAAATAGATGTATTGAATGAAGCAGGTAAAAAGGAAGTTATTAAAACATGGTCTAGAAGATCAACCGTTTTACCAAAATTTGTTGAACATACATTTGCTGTCCATAATGGTCGTAAATTTATACCCGTGTATATTACAGAAAATATGGTTGGACACAAATTAGGGGAGTTTGCTCCCACACGTATATATCGTGGTCATAAAACAAGAAGTAAAGATTAAAGAAAAAGGGAGATGATAGTAATGGAAGCAACAGCCAGAGTCAGGAACTTAAGAGGTTCGGCCAGAAAGGCGAGATTGATCCTTGATCTTATCCGCGGCAAGTCTGTGCCCGAAGCTCAAAAAATACTGCTATTCTCGAAGAAAAGTGTTGCGGCTGATGTTGGTAAACTTCTTAATTCTGCGATTGCAAATGCAACAATGAAAGAAGGTAAGGTTGACATTGATAACATGTTAGTTAGCGAAGTTTTTGCTGATGATGGTCCGATAATGAAAAGATTCCGACCACGTGCTCAAGGTAGAGCAACTGTTATCAGAAGAAGAACTTGTCACATCACACTGCACATTTTGGATAAAGAAGAGGAGGCTACCCTTGGGACAAAAAGTTAATCCAATAAGTTACAGAATTGGTGTTAATAAAAATTTCGATTCTGTATGGTTTGCATCAGGTGAGGATTATATTAATAAATTTCATGAAGATCTTAAGATTAAGAAATACATTAATAACAGACTCAAGGATGCAATGATATCTAAGATCATTATTCAAAGAAAAACAAAATCAGTTACAATCGATATTCATACAGCCAGACCAGGACAGGTAATTGGCCGTAAGGGTTCCGAAATTGAAAAATTACGTAACGAATTAACAGTTCTTGTTAATAAGAACAAGAAGAATGAATTAAACGTGTTTGTAAATGTTCAGGAGATCAAGGATTCGTGGACAGATGCCAAACTTGTTGGAAAAGAGATTGGATCTCAACTTCAAAGAAGGATATCTTTCCGTAGAGCCATGAAATTTGCAATTCGCAATGCAATGAGAAGTGGAGTACAAGGTATTAAGGTTCAATGTTCAGGCCGTTTAGGCGGAGCTGAGATGGCACGTACTGAAAGATATCATGAAGGTAGAACACCTCTTCACACTTTAAGAGCCGATATCGATTATGCTCTTACCGAAGTTAACACAACTTACGGTATTATTGGCATAAAGATCTGGATCTATAAAGGTGATATTCTTAATTAATTTCAGGAGATTGATAAATGTTAGCACCAAAAAAAGTTAAATATAGAAAAATGCAGACAGGGCGAACCAAAGGTTTAGCTTATCGTGGCAGTACACTTAATTTTGGAGATTTCGGATTATATTCTACTGCACCGGGCTGGCTATCAAGTCGTCAAATTGAAGCTGCACGTATAACAATCTCACGTAAAATGAAGAGAACCGGTAAACTTTGGATCCGTGTATTTCCGGATAAACCAATTACTGCAAAACCTGCTGAAACTCGTATGGGTAAAGGTAAGGGAGCACCGGAATATTGGGTTGCTGTTGTTAAGCCTGGTAGAATCATCTTTGAATTTGAAGGTGTAGATTTGGAAACGGCAAAAGAGATCAATCGTCTCGTAGGATACAAACTTCCTGTGAAAATAAAATTAGCGATTAGAGAGGGAGTTGAATAATGAAAATTTCAAATTTACGTGAAATGACTGTTGAAGAGCTTACACAAAAACTTCATGAAAGTAAGGAAGAGTTGTTTAATTTAAAATTTCAACAATCTATGAATCGTTTGGAAAATGCAAATAAATTAAAAGATGTTAAGAAAGATATTGCTCGCATGAAAACTCTTTTAACAGAAAGGGAATTGAGAGGTTAACATGGCTAGAAAATTAACCAAAACAGGCATTGTCGTTAGCGACAAAATGGATAAAACAATCGTTGTGAATGTTGAACGTCAGTTCAAACATCCACTGTATAAGAAAATTGTTAGAAGACACAAAAAATTTAAAGCTCATGATGAAAAAAATGAATGTGGAATCGGTGATGTTGTTCTTATAGAAGAAAGCAATCCGATTAGCCGTCATAAAAGATGGTCATTGAGCAAAATAATTACGAAAAGAAAATAAGGAGTCTGAAATGATTCAAGCTCAGACAAAATTAATTATAGCAGATAACTCCGGGGCAAAGAAAGCTCAATGTATCAAAGTTCTTGGTGGATCTAAAAGAAGATATGCCAGTCTCGGTGATGTTATTGTTGTTGCTATTAAATCAGCAACACCAAATGGTAAGATCAAGAAAGGTGCTGTAGAAAAAGCTGTTATTGTGCGTACACACAAAGAAGTTAGCAGACCTGATGGAACATATATTCGTTTCCAGGATAATGCGGCTGTTATCATTGATGAGAGATTAGAGCCTGTTGCTACTCGTATCTTTGGTCCCGTGGCACGTGAGTTGAGAGAACATGGCTTTATGAAAATTGTCTCTCTGGCACCTGAAGTCCTTTAGAGGTAACTATGTTTAAGAGTAATAATAAAAAACAAGGTACAAAGAAAATGAAGATTAAGAAAGGTGATAACGTTGTAGTTATTGCTGGGAAATACAAGGGAGTAAAAGGTAGAGTTCTTAAAGCAATACCAAAAGAAAGTAGAGTTATTGTTGAAAAAGTGAACTTTATCAAAAAACATACTCGCCCTAATCAGCAAAATCAGCAGGGTGGAATTGTAGAAAAAGAAGCTCCTATTCATGTTTCAAATGTGAAATTGTATAATGAAAAGATCAAGGATGTAACTCGTGCTGTATTTAAAGAGCATGGAGACTCCAGAACTCGTGTTTGTAAAAAAACCGGTGATGAGATCTAAGGGAGATGGGAATGAATAGATTACAAGAAAAATACAATAAAGAAGTTATCCCTTCTCTAATGAAGCATTTTGGATTTGATAACGTGCATTGTGTTCCAAAATTGGAAAAAGTTTCTGTTAATATTGGTGTTGGTGAAGCTACTCAAAACAAAGCATTATTAGATAATGCAGTTAAAGAGCTCACGATTATTACAGGCAGAAAACCAATTGTGACAAGAGCAAAAAGATCTATCTCTAATTTTAAATTAAGAGAAGGAATGCCAATTGGATGTAAAGTAACTCTTCGTGGTGAGGTTATGTACGAATTTGTAGATAGGCTTATTTCGATAGTTATTCCAAGAGTTAGAGACTTCAGGGGTACATCAAATAAATCATTCGATGGTCGCGGGAATTATTCTATAGGAATTAAAGAACAGACAGTGTTCCCAGAAATTGAATATGATAAAATTGATGCCGTTAGAGGTTTGAATATTACAATAGTAACGTCAGCTAAGAACGATGAAGAAGGAAGAGAACTTCTTCGTTTCCTTGGTTTGCCGTTTAAGAAAGATTAAGGAAGGAGTAATTTTGGCTAAGAAATCATGGGTCGTAAAACAGAAAAGAACTCCAAAGTATGCAGTAAGAAAATATACTCGCTGTAAAATATGCGGTCGCGCTAGAGCTTATATGAGAGATTTTGGAGTGTGCCGTCTTTGCTTTAGAAAATTGGCCTCAGAAGGTCAGATACCTGGAGTAAAAAAAGCTAGTTGGTAAAAAATATCAAAAGGGATTAAGGAGAAAAAAATGAGTTGTACAGATCCGATCGCTGATGCTATTACTATGATAAGGAACGCATATCGGGCGGACCATAAAACGGTCATTATTAATCATAGTAA
>JAVCCD010000112.1 GCA_030765665.1 Candidatus Tenebribacter mawsonii
CTAACCTATAGTTATAATAAATCTGTTGTACAATAACTCCCATAAAAAAGTTATTGTACACTTAATTACTTTGCCAATTCTATATTTAATCATCAATGATAAAGATATTAATAAAATTGAATAATACTATTTGTTTGTCAAATTATATGAATCACTCACTAATTTTGTTTTTTTTTGTAATGTGATGTAAATCTTGACTATTGATTCTTTCTTATTAATTTGTCGTGTATTCAGTATTTAGTATAAAATAAAAATATTGTATAAAGGAGAGAAACATGAAAAGAGTAATTTTCTTGGTTTTAATATTCACTTTTACTTTCAGTTCAATTGCCTGGGGGCTAAAAATTGGTGGTAAGATTCTTCCCGATAATATGAACGCTGGTGAAAACAAACTTATGCTTAATGGTGCTGGACTCCGTAAAAAGGTAGTTATAAAAGTTTATGCTTGTGCCTTGTACTTAACAGAAAAAGAGCAAGATGCAAATTCAATCATCACAGCTGATGAATCTATGTCAGTTAAAATGCACTTTATTTATAAAGCAGTTGATCCTGCTAAACTTATTGAAGCGTGGAATACAGGATTTAGTAAAAGCGACATATCTAACTTGCAGGAAGAAATAGAAACGTTTAATTCCTACTTCTCAAAAGATGCAGTTAAAGATGATATTTATGATATCACTTATATTCCAGACGTTGGCACTTCCGTGTATATGAATAATGAGTTAAAAGGGACAATTCCAGGTCTTGAATTTAAGAAAGCAGTTTTTTCTATCTGGTTAGGGGAACAAACCGAACTTCCTAAACTAAAAAAAGCTATGTTGGGAATGTAGTACTGTAATAAAGTTAAAAGGTAGAGGGAACCTTGAGTAATATAGTTAAAATGATCAAATGCCGTAATTGCTAGAAAATGGTAAGTTCAAAAGCGAAACGGTGTAAATATTGTGGAAACGTACTAAAAATGTCTTTAGCAGGCATAATCATCACAATAGGTTTTATAATATCTGTTTTGGCAATAGTGATAATAGGAATTTTACAAAGCGGGTAAAGTTTGCTCTAACTGCTTTTTGCCTAAATAATTTTTGTGTTAATACATTTTGTATCAGCATATTAGTTAATATTATACATGAATCATTAAGGGGTAAATGTGGAAAATGGAATTATTGTTGGAAATAAGATATTTGATATTGTATTCGTTGCTTTATTCTCAGCACAAGCATTAAAAGTTATCTTAAGTTTGTTTACAGAAAAAAGACTCAACTTTCGTAAATTTTTGGATACAGGAAGTATGCCAAGCTCCCATACTTCATCAGTTGTATCATTAACTACCGCTATTGGAGTAAAAGAAGGACTACAGTCACCAATCTTTGCACTTAGTGTAGTTTTTGCCGTAGTTGTTATGTATGATGCTACAGGAGTAAGACGAGCAGCTGGTAAGCAAGCCTCAGTCCTAAATAAAATTGTTAGTAACATCAAGAAACGAGAAGGCTATACAATCATCGAAGAAAACCTGAAAGAATTTTTAGGACATACACCTCTTGAAGTACTTGGAGGTGCAGCTCTAGGAGTGGCAGTTGCCCTAGTAATGTGCTAGTCCCAAATTAGTAAATTAAACAATTTAAAAGTTATCCATTAATATCATTGACATAATGTCTTCCCTTTTCCGAATTTGCTAGAAAAAGTATCTGGGAAGAATTGAATGGGTAAAGAAATAAAAGCGGAAGAAAACTACAACATCACCAAGAAAAAGGTTCGTTACACACCAAGAAAAAAAACACCATTAAAAACTTATAAAGAACTTGGTTTTATGAGTGGATTAGAAGTTCATCAACAACTTAATACAAAAGAAAAACTATTCTGTCGATGCCCGGCAGGACTATATAGCGATTTTGAAGATTACGATGCAGAAATTATCCGTCACATGCGTCCTACCTTATCTGAAATGGGAACGTATGATGGAACGGCACTGATGGAGTTCCGAACTAAAAAAAATATTACTTACCGAATTAAAAATGAAACAACCTGCACTTACGATGTTGATGATACACCTCCATTCCCAATTAATAGAGAAGCTGTTGATTACGCCGTACAAATAGCTCTTCAACTTAAACTTAATATCGTTGGTGAACTGCACATTACACGTAAACAATATCTCGACGGCAGCATTCCAACCGGTTTCCAACGAACTGCAATTATTGGTATAGAAGGAGAAATCCCTCTCAAGAAAAAGAAGATCAAAATTATCCAGTTAAGTATTGAAGAAGATTCTTGCCGTGAAGTTTCTGATATCGGTCATGAAAGAATCTACCAAACAGATAGATTAGGAGTTCCACTGATTGAAACTGTAACATACCCTGAAATGAAAACACCTGATGAGGTTTTAGAAGCTGCTCAGTACATTCGATTTTTGAATAGAAGTTCTGGCAAAGTTCGTGTAGGAATTGGAGCTGGAAGAGAAGACGTGAACGTAAGTATAACGGGCGGAACAAGAGTGGAAATTAAAGGTGTTTCACATAATAAATGGATTCCTGAACTTACACACAATGAAGCTTTCCGCCAAAAAGCATTACTCATAATTAAAGATGAGTTGAACAAACGTGTACCCGACACAAAAAAATGGGAGCCTACATTTAAGAATGTAGATTTTGATGTTTCTGATATTGGATATGAACCTATAAAAAACGCAATGAATGACGGATGGAAATTAGTTGCGTGTAATCTTCCAGAATTCAAAGGAATTTTATCTCATTTTTTACAACCTGGAAAAACTTTTGCTGATGAAATTGAAGGAAGACTAAAAGTTATAGCCTGTTTAGAGAAACCAAATTATGTACATTCAGAAGATATGAATCCAGTTTTTAATGAATTATTATTAAATCAGCGTTCTAAACTACTTAATTGTAAAAAAAATGATGCACAAATTGTTTTTTGGGCACTTCAAGAAGATGTGCAAACCGCTTGCGAGACAATCGAAGAGCGCTGTAGGATGGCATTTGAAGGAGTTCCAAATGAAACTAGAAAAGCTCTGAAAGATGGAACAACAATTTTTGAGCGCGTTCTTCCAGGTGCTGACAGAATGTACCCAGACACTGATTCAGCCCCTATTCCAATCGAAGATGAATATATTGAGAAACAGAGAAAGGAGCTTCCAGTAGATCTGGATAAGCGATTGGAACAAATGAAAGAATGGCAAGTACCGGAAGATTGCTATCATTACATTCTTAGGAATAACCTTGTACTTGAGATTGAGAGAATTAATCGTGATTTTAAGATTAATCCGAAATACCTTGCGACAACTTTTGCCCATAACTTGAAGTACATAGAAGGTCAATTAGTTCCTGATGTTCCCTTTCCATACACCAAAGTTTACGATATGTTCAAATTTATTAATGAGAAAAATCTCTTTTTTGATATTGTAAAATCCATCTTACCAATAATTTATCTACATTCTCAGATGGAATTTGAGTCCGTTCTTAACTCACTTGAATTTGAGAATTATAAAAAGGAAGCTATTTTGAAGAATGTGAGTAGCTTGCAATCAATGTTCCCTAAAATTAGTAAATCAAAAAACCCTAAGGCAGCAGAAAAATGGATTATGGGAAATTTACGACCAATAGCTCTGGGCAATATTCCGTTACAAGAATTGAACAAATTTGTTAGGAAATCTTTAGCCGAAGAAGGTGCAAAATGATAGACATCTTCAAAGGTTACAAAGGTAAAGCAGTAGAAATTCTAAAAAAGTTCAATATTCGTGTATGGAGCGATACAAAAGTCAAAACTACTCGTGGTGATTTTAGTGGGATCATTCTTCCTAGATCGGAAAATGATGATGATAAACACATTGTTTTAAAGCTTGTTACCGGTTATAATGTTGGTATCAATGTAGGAACAATTACCGATATGAAAGAGATCGGCTACAAAGAAGCACATTATAAAATCCCCGAAAGGGAGTTTCCATTCACTGAGGGTCAACCAAAAGTAAAATTATTTGGAACAGGTGGTACAATTGCTTCTCGATTAGATTACAGAACTGGTGCAGTTATACCGGCTTTTTCTCCTGGTGAACTTTACGGTGCTGTTCCGGAACTTGCTGATATTTGTAATTTGGAAACTGAAAAACTCTTTGCTGTTTTCAGTGAAAACATGGGACCCGAACAATACAAAACTCTGGCTATAGCCATTGGTAAAGAAATTGAGAAAGGAATTGATGGTATTATTATTGGACATGGAACGGATACATTGCATCACACAGCTGCAGCACTTTCTTTCATGATTCAAAATTCTCCAGTTCCTATTATCTTAGTAGGCTCACAACGTTCATCCGACCGCCCATCTTCTGACGCCGCTCTCAACTTGACGCATGCTGCTACAGCTGCTGCTAAATCGGATATTGCAGAAATCATGGTTTGTATGTTCGGTCCGACTTCAGATGAGTATGGGTTATTACATCAAGGAACACGTGTACGGAAAATGCATTCTTCATATCGTTCAACTTTCCGTACAATTGGAGATGTTCCAATTGCTACTGTGACACGAGATAAAATTACACCGATCAAACAAAATTATAATCGCAGAAGAAATGATAAGAAAGTTACAATCTTACCATATTTTGAGGAAAAAGTTGCGATGCTGTATTATTATCCAAACATGCAGCCAGATATGATATATTCGCTCATAGATAATGGTTATAAAGGAATTATAATTGCTGGCACGGGATTAGGGCACGTGAATAAACCTCTATATCCTGCGATCAGGAAATGTAAGGAATTGGGAATTCCAATTTACATGACAGTTCAAACTCTATGGGGATATGTTCATATGTTTGTCTACGACACAGGTCGTGATCTTATGAACTACGGCATTATCCCTGCTGAAAATATGCTACCGGAAGTCGCTATTGTGAAACTTAGTTGGGCTCTGGGTCAAACAAATGATCCGGAAAAAGTTCGCGAGTTAATGCTTACACCAATTGCCAATGAAATTACTAAACGTGAGCCTTATAATGGTTACCTTGTTTATCAAGGTGGTATTCCGGAAGTTGAAGAGTTCATAAAAAAAGTACGAAAATAGTTCATCTCGACTATTATTCGATTTAACACAGGAATATACAAATAATAGGAAAATTATGTTAAAAAGATTTATCAAATTTTATAAACCACACAAGTTTTTATTTATTCTGGATATGACAGTTGCCTTATTAGCCGCAATTTTGGCAATATTTACTCCAGTCATCACCCGTTCTTTACTTAAAGTTCATATTCCAAACAAAGATCTGCATGGAATAGCTATGCTGCTTATTGTTATGGCAGTTATCATGATCTTTAAATCTATATTTACTTACATTCGTATCCGTTGGGGACATGTAATGGGTGTACGTATGGAGTCAGATATGAGATCAGATGTTTTTGCACATCTACAGAAATTATCTTTTAATTACTTTGATAATGTGAAGACTGGGCATATAATGTCACGGATTTCTAATGATTTAAATATGATTGCAGAAGTAGCACATCACGCACCAGAAGATCTTATTATTTCTCTTTTCATGATTATCGGTTCTTTCATCGCTATGTTCTATTACAATAGACAGTTAGCATTAATTGCATTAATTCCAATTCCGTTACTTATTATTTGGGGCATGACCTTCGGTCACAGGATGAAAGGTGGATTTCGTCTTGTTAGAAAACGAATCGCTGACATAAATAGTAGTGTAGAAAACTCGGTGCAGGGAATAAGAGAAGTAAAATCTTTTACTAATGAGCACTTGGAAATGGAAAAATTTGGTCACATTAATTTTACTTTTCAACGTGCTAAAGAAAAGATGTATAAAATAATGAGTGTCTATCATGCCGGAATGACTTTTCTTACTGACTTATACTATTTAGTCGTCATCGGTGGAGGTGTGTATCTCATCTTTCTTGAAAAAATTGATGTTATAGATTTACTCGCATTCACACTCTATGTAAATTTTATTCTACGGCCAATTGAAAGATTAATTCATTTTACTGAACAATTTCAGCAAGGGACAGCAGCTTTTGAACGTTTCATTGAGATAATGGATATTGAACCGGATATTAATGATAATAAAAATGCAATTTCACTACAAAATGTAAAAGGAAAAATTGAAATCTCTGATCTTACTTTTAAATATACTTCTTCTGAAGATTGGGTACTGCAAGACATTGACATGACAGTTCCTGCTGGAAAAACAATAGCACTAGTTGGTGAATCAGGAGCTGGAAAATCAACAATTGCTTCCCTTATTCCACGTTTCTACGAATCACAAAGAGGTACAATATCAATTGATGGCAATAATATTATGGATTTAACGCAGGAATCGCTTCGAGAAAATATTGGAATTGTACAGCAGAATGTATTTCTATTTGATACATCAATCCGAGAAAACATAATTTATGGGAATCCAAAGGCAAGTGATGAAGAAGTTATTGATGCTGCTAGAAAAGCTAATATTCTCAATTTCATACAATCATTACCAGAAGGATTTGAGACTCTTACAGGTGAACGCGGCGTAAAACTCTCCGGTGGACAAAAGCAGCTAATTTCTATTGCACGTGCTTTCCTTAAAAATCCTCCGATCCTAATCTTTGATGAAGCTACATCTTCGCTAGATACTGAATCTGAAGCTTACATTCAAAAAGCTATGGACGAACTTTCCCAAAACAGAACAACAGTTATTATTGCTCATCGTCTTTCTACAGTTCGCAACGCTGATCTACTATATGTAATCAATAAAGGTAAGATCGTAGAACAGGGAACTCATGATGAATTAATGGCGAAAAAAGATTACTATCACAATCTCTACACTAAAAATATGATTTTCTAAATTATGCTTAAAATCGTCTTTTTTGCCGATACTCATTTAGGAGTAGATTATCCAATAAAACCTAAGATAAATCGCAGAAGCCGTGGTGACGATTTCTTTAATAATTATAAGCGTGTTCTGGACTATGCTGTTACCGCAAAGGCTGATCTGGTTTTGCATGGTGGAGATTTCTTCTTCAGAAGTAAAGTTCCTGCTCCAATTGTAGATAGAGCCTATGATGTACTTTATGAATTTGCAGAATCAGGGATTCCATTTGTTATAGTTCCTGGTAATCATGAACACTCTGTTCTCCCCTCTTCCATCTTTATGAATCACAAAAATATTCACGTCTTTGATGAACCTTCAACTTTCTTTTTTGAAAAGAAAAATGCTGTAATCGGCATTACAGGATTTCCAAATATAAGGGACGGAATTCGTCTCCAATTTAAACATATTTTTAAAGACGCAACTGAAGGAAACCCGGATACTGACATAAAACTACTTCTAATGCATCAGGCAATTCAGGAATCGCAGATTGATGGTTATACCTTCCGATACGGAATAGATGTTCTCCCTTTAGAAATGCTGCCAGCTGACTTTGATGCAATTCTCTCCGGCCATATTCACAGAGCACAAATATTTCATTATGAAAAAAATGGAAATGAAGTTCCTGTGATTTATCCTGGTTCCACAGAACGTACTTCCGTTGTAGAAATGACAGAAGAGAAAGGTTTTTATGAGCTTATATTCGAAGAAGAGGAATGTAGTTGGACTCTAGCTGAAACCAACTTCCACGTGCTACCAACTAGACCAATGATGAGGTTAGATATTACAAAATTAACTGAAGATGAAAAAGTTCTCCGAAACCTGCTGGAAGCAGAACTGAGCAAAATCGAACAAAATTCTGTAGTTAGATTACGCTGTGAAATACCAGAAACCCGAAAACTTCTAAGTGCTGAATTATTAAGAGAATTGACACCTGAAACCATGACCCTTACTCTGGCTCAGGTTTATAGGAAGAGGAATTAATGGATTCTAATAAAAAAGAAAAACGTTATATAAGAATAATCACACAAATCGAAGAATTAATAAAAAAGACTTCTGATCCTTTAGCACGAATGAGTACAATCATAGCAATTCTTCATCATAAATTCAATTACTTCTTTTGGACTGGATTCTATCGTTTGGTGGATGAAGAGCTAACAGTTTGCTGTTATCAGAGAAGTGTTGCTTGTTTGGTTTTAGAAAAGCAGAAAGGCGTTTGCTGGGCAGCAATTAATAAAAAGAAAACTCTAGTAATCCCAAATGTTAAGAAATTCCCCGGTCATATTGCCTGTGACAGCCGTTCAGCTTCTGAGATAGTTATCCCTGTTTGGTGCGATGACAAAATTGTTGCAGTGCTGGATGTGGACAGTAAAGATCTAAATTCTTTTGACAATATTGATGCAAAATATTTAGAACAAATTGCTAAAAAGATTTATGGTTAGAATCTAACAAAAAATCATTTCTACTTGTGGGTTTTTTGTTGTTGTAAATTATTTTTAATTTTGGATTTATAATATCCTCTTTCATGATTTCAGGATAATGCCCAAATTCTTTAGTATCAAATTTTCTAATGGGTAGAATTAAATCCTTGAACTTTTGAATTGCTATCTCACTTGGGCTAAGGTCATTCCATTTTTCATGTGATATATGAGAAATATATTCATCAATCTTTTCAAATTTGTTATTTTCTTTCAACCAAAATAACCAAAAAAAACGATACAACAATTTACTGATAGGTTTTGCACTTCCAATATGAACAAAGTAAATTTCCTTCAATCTCTTAATTTTATAGAAAAATGGAATTTGCAATGATTCAAACTTACCCCTTTTCACATATTTCAATTTGTGATGCCAAGTATGAATATAACCTTCCGAATTGGTTTCACTACCTGTTTTCACATGGAATAGATCACCAGCAAAACTAATTGTAAGTGGAAAGATCAGGTAGTGTCTTTTAGAATTCAAATTTAGAAGATAATTTCGTAAATTTTTAATATTTTTCTCACTCGATGTATAAGCTATAAAATCGGAATCCCATCTGAATATCCATCTATATGATGTTAGAGAAAGAGCATGATTGCTGACCTTACAAATATCATCCGAAGTTTCGTCTTCTACTATCAATTTGTATTTAAGCTTGTCTCTTACACTATTTATTTCCTTTAAAGTGTTATCTAGTGAATTATTATTAACCACTACCACTTCATCGGCAAATTCATTCAATGAGAGAAGTGATTTGGCAATCCAAGCTTCTTCATCCCGTACACGTATCATTACGCTAATACCATTTTCCCGCTTTGATGTTGGAAAGAATGCTTGTAACAGAGAAGCTGGATAAGA
>JAVCCD010000261.1 GCA_030765665.1 Candidatus Tenebribacter mawsonii
ATCTATTATTTTACCCGCAATACCGTGTACCATGTTCTTCTGGAACCTTGGAACAAGGTGGACGTCTACCGTTTTTTGCTTTGCATCTCCAGATCATGTCTGGTCCATGCGCCACAAAGGGCCTGACTTCCTATTCATAATTGGTTCTGAATATCAATAATATCACGAATACCGCAGGCAATTATTTTTTACTAATTTCTATATCATCCAACAGATTATTTATCTGTTCTAACTTTACTGATAAATTTTTATAATCATCATTTTCAGCTAGATACTTTTCTGTCATTGATATTGCATAAAGAACTAATAATTTATTTTGATCTATTGTATTGAACCTCTCGTTCAATTTTTCCAATTGGTTTTCTACATATTCAGCTGTTTTCTTTAATTTTTCAGGTTCATCACTTCTAAAATAATAAGTTCTACCTAAAATCTTAATTTCAATGGATTTCATTGATCTTATAAATCATTTAATTGATTAAAAATACTATCAATTTTACTTGAAGCCTCTTTCATTTTACTGTTATAATCATCTAATTGCTCTCGAAGATTTCTATTCTCATTTTTTAGGAATTCAAGCTCTTCTCTTTGCTTGCTGTCAGACTCAATTAGACGTAATAATTTCTCTTCATTCTCATTTTTAAAATTGCTAAGAGAAGCATTCTTCTGCTGTAGTTCTGAATTAGCAACCACAACATCAGCATATTTACTTTTTATTTCAGTATAACTGTTAATTAGTTTTTGTATTTTTTCATCCAGACTAAGAACTAATCTCTCTTCCATAGTTTACCTCATCTCAGTATTGTATGAATTTATTAAAGCTTTAATAACCTTTTTTAGAATATTATTAATATATTCATCCGTCAAGGTTTTTGTGTCTGAACTAAACACAAGGCTAAATGTTAAACTATGAAATCCATCTTTGATGTTTTTCCCTGCAAATTCATCAAAAAGCACAATTTTTGATATAACGTTTTTCCCAGCCTTTCTCATCGTTTCAATTATATCAGCATATTTATGCTCTTTAGCGATAATAAACGAAACATCTCGAAGAACTGGTGGAAATTTAGGAATTATCTCAAAAACATGATCCTGAAATAAATCCATTGTGAAAATTGTTTCTAGATCAATATCAATTGCGAATACAGGAAGATTAATATCAAATTTAACCGCAATCTTTGGATCTATTTTTCCCAAACTTGCTATAAGTCTTCCACTAATTGTTACATCTACACCCATTCCAGGTTGGTAATAAGGCTCTTCAGAACCTTGATACTCACAATTTTTTAACTTTAATTCAGCTAAGATATCTTCCGTAATCCCTTTTACATCATAGAAGTCCAGCTGTTTCGAATTGTCTTTCCAATAAACTGGATTAAGTTCACCGCATAGAAGGCCGGTTAAATGTAATTTCTCAGTAGCAAGTTTTTCATTCTTCCTTGTAAAAACTTTTTTCAGCTCGAAAATTCTAAAATTCTTCTGTCCATGATTTATATTATGAAGAGCATTTTTTAAGAGGGAAGGTAAAAGCATGGAGCGCATTATCGAAAAACTCTCTCCAAGTGGATTTTTCAGTTTTGCAAAATCTCTACGCTTATCGTTGGCATTAACTTTAAGCTTATCCAGATCTTTTGGATCACCAAAATTCCAATTAACAACCTCAGAAAAACCATAATTTACAAGTAAATTTTCTATTTTCCTACGCGCAAAGAAAACAGGTTTATTCATGATATTCTGAGATTTTAAAAATGTGGGTACGTTATTATATCCATTAAGTCGAATCACTTCTTCAATTAGATCAATTTCGCGAGTTAGATCTTTTCTGTAATAAGGGATCTCAAATTCTAAATTATCTTCTGATTCTTTTGTTATATTTAATCCTAATGCTGTAAGGTATTCAATTATTTGCTTTGGAGAGATTTCTATTGAAAGAATCTTTTTTGCTCTTGAGGGGCGAATAGAAACTTTTCTTAGACCTTTTTTTGTTGGAAATGAATCAAGTTTTCCCTTTAGCAGTTCACCACCAGCTATTTCCAAGATTAATTCACAAGCTCTAATACTTGCAAATTCAGCAACTTCATCTGTGATATCGCGCTCAAAACGATAGGAAGAATCAGTTGAGATATTCATGCGACCAGCCGTTTTACGTATTGAAGAATATAAGAAATTTGCCGCTTCGATAACAATATCTTTAGTTGAAGAAGTAATGTGAGAATTCTCACCACCAATAATACCAGCAAGTGCAATTGCTCGATTCTCATCCGCAATGACAACATCCTCTGGTTTAAGTTTATATGTTACTTCATCTAAAGCAGGGAATTCTTCATTTTCCTTAGCACTACGCACAATTATTTTTTTCTCATTAATTAATGAATAGTCAAATGCATGAAGTGGATGACCGAATTCCATCATAACAAAATTTGTAATATCAACAACATTATTAATTGGTCTTAACCCAACTGAAATCAATTTCTTTTTTAACCAATCCGGTGAATCTTTAACTTCAACATTCTTTATCATTCTGGCTGTATATCTTGTACAAAGTTCTGGAACCTTGTTTTCTAAAGAAAGATGGTCTTCTATTGGTTCATTGCTTGCATTCAGTTTACTTTCTGGTAAAGTAAGTGGAAGTTCTAATAAAGCTGAAAGATCCCTTGCCACACCAATAATTCCAAGAAGATCTGGTCGATTCGGAGTAATTTCCACATCGTAACACGTGTCTTCAAGTCCAAGATAAGATGCTAAATCAGTTCCGATTGGAGCATCTTCTGGGAGAATCATAATTCCATCATGATCAGTGGAAATACCAAGTTCACTTTCTGAACACAGCATTCCAAAAGACAGTTCACCACGAAGCTTAGCTTTCTTGATTATGAAATCCTGAATTTGAGTTCCAATTCCTGCAAAAGCGACCTTTATATCATTCTTACAATTTGGTGCGCCGCATATAACTTGTTTAGTTTCAGTTCCATCATCTACCAAACAAACAGAGAGTTTTTCAGCATTTGGGTGTTGTTCAAACTTTACAACTTTTGCAATTTTAATCTGCTTCAAGTTCTTTCCAAGTTGTTCAACTGCTTCAACCTCAATTCCTGCAAAAGTCATTCTATCTTTTAACTCTTCTGGAGAAAGTTTAAGATTTATATAATCTTTTAACCAATTATAACTAATTTTCATTATTATAACCTAATAATCTTTGTATGCTTAACTGAATTGTTTAAGAAAACGAATATCATTTTCAAAAAGCAATCGCATATCTGGAATTTTATATTTTAACATTGCAATACGATCCATTCCTAAACCGAATGCATATCCAGTATATTTCTCTGAATCGATCCCAAGTTTTTCTAAAACGTTTGGATCAACCAATCCTGCTCCACCCATTTCTAACCATCCGCTACCCTTACATAGGTTGCATCCTTCACCATAACACTTTACACAAACAATATCTATTTCTGCACTTGGTTCTGTGAAAGGGAAAAAATGTGGTCGGATCCGAGATTCAATTTTATCTCCAAACATCTCTTTTACAAAAATATTCAGCATGTCCCTGAGATCAGTAAAAGTAACTCCTTCATCAACAAGAAGTGCTTCAACCTGATGGAACATTGGAGAATGAGAAGCGTCATTTTCATTTCTATAACAACTCCCCGGAGAAATAATTTTTATGGGGAGTGAATGATTTTCCATAGTCCTAATTTGGACTGTGGAAGTTTGAGTTCTTAGAAGAACATCATCATCTAAATAAAATGTATCAGAAAGTTCCCGAGCAGGATGATCTTGTGGTGTATTTAAAGCATCAAAATTGTGATATTCATCTTCCACATCTGGTCCTTCTGCAACTTCAAAACCCATAGACATAAAAATATCTTCGATCTCCCTCCAAACTTTTGTGATTGGATGTAAGCTTCCTTTAGCTCTTTTTCGTCCAGGCATCGAGAGATCTATAGATTCTGATCTTAATGTTGTATTATAATCAAGTTCTTTAATCTTTTCTTCCTGATCAGCAATGAGCTGTGAGATCTGATTTTTTGCGATATTAAGTGTTTGCCCAAAAGCTGGTCTTTCTTCTTTCGATAAAGATCCAATCTTTTGCATGAAGTTATTCAGAATACTTTTTTTACCAATATATCTTGATTTCAACAGCATAAGTTCGTGCATGTATTTAGCTTCTATAATTTCTGTTTTCGCAGAAACTACTACTTTATTTAGCTCTTCTTTCACTCTAATGCCTTATTTAATTTGATCCTTTGCAATCTGACAGAGTTTTGCAAATGCTTCCATATCAGTATAAGCAAGATGTGCAAGTACCTTTCTATCAATCTCAACTTCAGCTTTTTTTAAACCGTTTATCAATTTGCTATAAGTTAATTCATTCATTCTAGCTGCGGCATTTATTCGTGTGATCCACAATTGCCTAAATACACGCTTTTTAGTTTTTCGATCTCTATAGGCATATAGCCAACCTTTTTCTACTGCTTGACGAGCAGTTCTATACAATTTACTACGACCACCTACATATCCCTTGGCGGCTTTTAGATATTTCTTTCTTCTATTTTTTGCTGCTACATTATTTGTTGAACGTGGCATATTATTCTCCTTCCTTTTTTAGATACCCAGCATTTTCTTCATTCTTGCTGTATCGCTTGCAGCTACCAGACCAGATTGTCTTAGATTTCTTTTTCTTTTAGATGATTTTTTTGTAAGGATATGACCTGCATATGCATGAGATCTTTTAAGTTTTCCCTTACCGGTAACTTTAAATCTTTTTGCTACCGCTCTTCTTGTTTTTAGTTTAGGCATTTCTCCTCCTGAAATTACTCTTCTATGTCTTCATATTCTTCTAATAAATTATCAATTTCCTTTTTGGGTGCAATTATAGAAAAAACAGTTCTTCCTTCATTCTTAGGTTTTACTTCAACATCAACAAGTGGTTTCAATTCTTCAAGGATCCTCTCAAGCAATTTAAATCCAATATCCCGATGAGCAAGTTGTCTCCCTCGAAAACGAACTGTCAGTTTTACTTTGTTGTGTTGACTCAAGAATTTTAAGGCATGTACTTTTTTAAATTGGTAATCGTGATCTTCGGTATTAGGACCGAATTTCACTTCTTTTGTTTGTACAATATGCTGGTTTTTTCTTGCTTCTCGTAATTTACGTTCTTTTTTATAGTAATATGAACTAAAATCCAGTATTTTACATACTGGTGGCTTTGCATTTGGTGATATTTCTACAAGATCAAGCCCTGCTCTTTCAGCTTCTTGCAACGCTTTTGTAATTGTAACAACCCCAACTTGATCACCTGTTTCTGAGATCAGTCTTACTGACGGAACTCTGATCTGCTCGTTAATTCTCTCTTTTGGTGCAGTAGGCTTTGTTTTAGCCTTTCCCCTTCTAATGCGAATAGAAATAAGAACCTCCTTGTTCTTTTTTAAAATAAAAAAAAAGGGTGGATTTCATCCACCCGCCATTACACATTTATATATAATTTCGCACTTTCCTCATCATGACCTTAGCAAGTATCCTAATTAATTTAGGAACCG
>JAVCCD010000338.1 GCA_030765665.1 Candidatus Tenebribacter mawsonii
TATTTGAAGCAAAAACAATTATTAATTGTGCCGGATTGCATTCTGATAAAATTGCTGAGATGGTTGGTATCGATATTAAACTTGAAAATCTTCAACAATTCTGGTGCAAAGGTGAATATTATAAATCATCTAAGATCACAGATATTAATCATCTAATCTATCCGGTTCCCGATCCAAATGGAATCTTTTTAGGAATTCATCTTACAATTAATTTACAGGATGATGTTCGATTTGGACCAAATGCTTATTATGTTGATAAGATTGATTACGACATGAATGAAGAATATAAACCTGAATTTCTAAAAGCTATAAAACAATACATAAATATCGATGAAGAAAACTTTCATCTTGATGACTGTGGAATACGAGCTAAACTACAAGAAGAAGGTGGAGATTTTAGAGATTTTTATATTAAAGAAGAATCTGAGAAAGGTTACCCTAACTTTATAAATTGTATAGGTATAGAGTCACCTGGTTTAACTTGTTGTTTGGCAATAGCAAAAGAAGTTAAAAAATTCATATTTGTTTGATAATTCAGATTAAATTTTATAAGTTCATACTAAATAAATCATGTTTTAGGAGAGGTTCAACTTGAATAAAGATTTCTATATTGATACAAAAAATGAATTCAATAAATTTATTATTAAAGCGAAAGCACAAAAAGTTATTGCTGTAGATACTGAATTTTTGTGGAGAGAAACATATAATCCAATACTTGGTTTAATTCAAGTTGCGTTTTCTAGAGATGAGTGTTACTTGATCGATACAATCAATATTAGTGATATATCTGCTTTTGGAGAAATCCTAATAGATAACAGGATTGTAAAGATTCTTCATGATGCTCAGCAAGATTTGTTAATTTTGTCGCGACATTGTAAGAATATAACTCCTAGAAATATCTTTGATACTCGTCGTGCAGCAGGGTTTGCAGGTTTAGATCATACGATCTCTTTAGCAAAGCTAACCGAGGAGTTGCTGGGCATTTCTCTTCCAAAAAGTGAAACAACAACAAATTGGACACGAAGACCATTGACGGAGAAACAAGTTAATTATGCGATAGATGATGTTATCTATATGTGTGAAATCCGTAAGATATTATTAAATAAAATTACTCAGAATGGTTTTGTAGGCTGGCTTAACGATGAAATGAAAGTATATGAACATGATAAACTATACAAGAAAATTAAAACTGAAGAAAGATATCTTAAATTAAAGGGTATAAAAAGATTAGGTCCTATTAAACTAAAATTAGCTAAGCATTTAGCAGCATGGCGTGAAGAAGAGGCTGAGAAGAAAAATATTCCTAAGACATTCATTTTTAAAGATAATGTCTTATTGAAAATTGTTCATGAAAATCCTAAGAATTTGCAAGATTTACAAAAAATGCTTTTACTTCCACCAAAAAGACTTAAGCATTTCGGTAAAGATATTATTATGGTTTTAAAGAGAGCTTTAAACTCAGACGAAGACCTGAGTAGTGTATTGAATGATATGAAATTCGTCATTAAAGGAAATGAGTTAGTAAAATTGAAAAAGTTTGTAATTGAAAAGGCAAAGGAATTTAATATTGCCACTGATATAATTGCTACACGTGCGGATTTAGTTAAATTATTAGAAGATAAGAAAAAAAATAACTTTAGAAATAATCAACTTCTAAATACTTGGAGAAAAGATATATTTGATTGTTTTTTTAAGAATAATTTATAAAACAAGAAATACAAGAGAAATTGTAATAATATAAGAAATTGTAGTATTAAAAATTGTTGAAATACCTAAATAGCTATATTGAGAAAAAATATAAATTTCGTGAAGAACAATAGGAGGTATCATGCAATTTTCTGAAGAATTTTTATATCATATCTGGGATGCAAACCATCTAAAAAAAAATCTTGAAACACAATCAGGTAAAAGAATTAGTATAAAGTTTCCTGGACGCTGGAATACAGATTCTGGAGCAGATTTCAAAGATGCTATCATCAAACTTGATGGGAAAGTTCTCAAGGGAGATATTGAATTAGATATTACTACTTATCATTGGAAGTCACACTCTCATAATGAAAATCCTGAATTCAATAATGTATTGTTACATGTTGTATACGAAGACAATGGAAAAATCCCTTATACAATTAGTGAAAATGGAGATCAAGTTGAGATATTACAGATTAAGGACAAATTGGATGATGATGTAAACAAATTAATTAAACATTATACAGATGAACCATATATTGAAAAAGACAAAATGTGCCTATTATTCAGTAATATGAGTTTAGATAGAACAAAACAGGTTCTTGCAGATATGGGAATGATTCGTTTTGAAAAAAAAGTAAAAAGATTTGGTGCAGAACATTACTTCAGCGATTTTGATCAATTATTGTATTTAGGATTCTTTGAAGCATTAGGTTATTCTAAGAATAAATATCAGATGCTGCAGATTGCCTTGAATATCCCTTTTAGAGAATTGAAACAATGTTATGATAAAGGCATGTCAAAAGATCAATTCATTGCAATTCTGATTTGTTCATCAGGATTAATCGATCATTTACCATCAACATTTTCTAACGATTTAAAAATAAAGTGGTTAACTCTGTTTCAAAAGCAGAAATATATAAATGAATCGTCTGATATCAAATGGAAACTATTCAGAATTAGACCAGTTAATCACCCTGTTGTAAGAGTCTTGCAAATTGTAGATCTGCTTTATGACAGCTTGGAATCATCCTTCTTTCATCAGATCTTAAAATTATTCTCTTTTCCATCTAATAATTTTAAGCTGAGTGAATTTAAGAAGAAATTGTATAGTTATTTTCAAACGGAAAACGATTATATTAATCAGCGATATAAACTAGGAAAAACACGCATTGATACAATTCTGATTAACATCATTCTTCCTCTTACTATTTTATATGCACGGGAAAAACATTACGCAAAGTTAGAAGATGCTGCCAATACCATCTATCAAAACTATCCTGGTTTACCTGCTAACTACTTAACGCAATATATGGCAAAATTCCTTAATGAAGACCAGAAACAGTTAATCAGGACAAAAGCAATTTATCAACAAGGTTTACTAAACATTTATTATGAAAATTGTCAATATCACTCCTGTGAAGATTGTTCACATCTTATAGAATAGTGTTAAACTACTTTCTTTCGAATAAAATTGAATTGACACTGAAAAATTGAATAACTTTTTGAACATGGAGATAAAAATGAAAAATATTTTATTAATTAGTATTTTTGTTCTTATGTTAGCAGTTTATTCTGCTACAACTATTTATAATGTTCAATATATTTGACGTTGTCCCCGAAAACTGGTCCAAAGTTAATGTGTAAAAATGTGTAAAATAGTTTGAGATATTTCTATATTATTTTAACTTGATTTTATTTAGAGTTTCAGACTATGCACAAAACGTTATTAAGGGGAGCGTATGAAGTCAA
>JAVCCD010000114.1 GCA_030765665.1 Candidatus Tenebribacter mawsonii
CGTTACTGGGGATTTGATCTGGAATGGGACAGTCAGAACATCAATCTTGGTTTGAATGGTTTCTATAAGAATTTTACACTCAGGGCTGGCATGTATGAAATGGAAGACTTTTTTGGAATTAAAGATGATTTGGGCAGTAAAAAATATGCCTTAAACCTGAAATACACTCTCGATAAATTCTCTGAATTAAAAGCTTCTGAGAAGCGGAAAAAAACTGTTGGTGTTCAGCATAGAGCAATGCAAAAGGTAACACCAAATACAGAAGATACCTATGGTGAAGATTCTAACCCATTGCACGAAGAGTTGGAGCAGATCCGTCAACGCAGGAAGCAAGCTGAAAAAGAATTGGAAGAAATTAGAAAACTATTACAAGAGTAAATTTATTAAAAAATGAATAAAATAATTTTTGCATTTATACTGCTGGTTCTGAGCCTTAATTTAGCTGCTCAGGCTGATATCACGTCTATTCTTCAACCAGCAGAGAAAGAAAAACCCCTTTTAGAACAATTGAAAGAAGAGAAAAGAGAACTAGCGATTTTAGAAGAAGAAGTTTCCTATTACTATAATCTATTGCAACAGAAGGCAGCAGTAAGCGAATTGTATGAAAAAGGTAAAATCACGAATCTCAAAAATGTCTTCTCTAAAACTGCAAAAATTATAGATCGCATGTTTGAAGAGAAGCAGATTGAGACTGTATCACTTAAAATTGGAGAGCAGAAGGTCATCTATGGTGATATAGTTGAGTTGCAAGACCAACTCTTCTATTATAGAGCAAAACTATCCTTTTTAAAGGGTGATAATTTTAAAGCTCAATCACTTTTGGAAGAGATAATTGTGAACTACCCCCGTTCGGTAACTATTGATCCTGCGATCCTGCTTTTAGAAGAGATCTATTTTGTGGCTGGATTTGACCAGAAATTGATAGATATTTTTGACCAATATAGATTAGAGAAATCTCTTCAGCAAAATTTCTGGCTGGCCCAGGCTTATTATAATACCGGAAAATATTCAGAGGCAGAAAACTACTTCACTATCCTGAAAAAAGATAAGGAATTTGCTTTCAGGTCGAAGGCGATGCTGGCACTTATCTCCTATTTCACAGAAGATCTGGACAGTTCACTAGAAAAATTTTCTGAACTGGAAGATAAGTACAGCAGAAGAACTGATTACTATGAATATGTGTTGATCTCACTTGCCAGATTGCATTTAGTAAATAGCGACATAGAAAAGTCATTAGCCTATTATGATGCCTATTATGATATGACTTACGAGGATATCCCGGACGAAATTATTTACGAAATTGCTATGCAGAATTACAACAGCAAAGAGTATGTAAAAGCTATAGACTATTTTAATATAATAATTGATAAACCTGTCAAGAGTCAGTATTTTGCCTCTTCAAAATTCTTTGTGGCCGTCTCTGAACAGGGTCCAGGTAACTACGATCAAGCAGAGAATACACTTTCTGAAATGATTGCACGTAATAATGTACCTATGGAAATCATGAACTCCAAATATAACTTACTCGAAAGATACAGCAAACTAAAAAGACAGCTTAATCAAAAAGATCTCTCAGGTGAAGATTGGGATAAGCTTAAAGCACGGATAGAGGGTATAGAAAAAGCACTGGTACTAACTAATAGTACTTTAGAAACCCTCTATACTGGACTTGATGCTGGTTCCTTAAATATGCTGCAGGTTCTGGAGGATGAGTATCTATCATATAGTGGCACAATTGCTGATATGGAGGCAATCATACTTCTCGCAGAATCGCTTCCAAATAAGAGAATACCAGCTATTCTTGATCGCGTGATCGCTTCTTCAGATTCATCAATTATTACATTGCAGGTCTTAAGTTACCTCGGGCACAGACAAAGATTTTCCAGCAAAGATTTTAATTTTGCCAAAGCCTTGGCTTCGGAGAAAATCTATCAGGAAAATTTACTCAATACCTGGATAGAAATCGAGCAGATAGCTATTCAGAACGATCATGAAGAGATGTTGCCCTCAATCAGGAATTCAAAAAATAATATTGAAGAGAATCTTGATTCAATTGAAACCATTGCTCAATATATGTTCAAAGGTAAACCATCAGATAATTTTCAGGATCTGATTCAGGACGAAGCTGTTGCAATAGGTAAAAATAAAAAAGAGCTTATGGAATTGAAGAAAGATGTGATTTTGAATTTCAATAAGCTGATAGCTCAAAGATTGAGTAATGAAAAAGAGATCATGATTACAGAATTTGAAAAACTGCAATTTAAATATGATGGCACTCTCTCTGAATTGATGGAAGAGATAACTTCTGCAAATAAGCAGTACCAATTCAGTTTGCTAAGTATTCTTTTCAAACAGACCCAGATCATGGATAAAGAGTATAAAGAATTTCAGGAAAAAGTGAGAAATGAATAGTAACTATAAATTATTAATATTATTCCTAATTGTTTTATTCAATATTACAATAATCTCAGCCCAAACTGAGTTAACAGAGTCAACTGATCTGAAAGATGAGTTAATTGATAGATATCAAGAAAAAGCAGTTTATAAGAAAGAGATCTATGATCGTACACTCAGGTTTGTTAATGACAATCTTGATTTGCCTGGACTAGCAACGCTCTATTTTAATCTGGCCGAAATGAGTACTGAAATAAATATTGATGATCCTCAAATGACAACCGAATATTATCAGAAAGTACTGTTAACTGATGAGGATTTTCCCTATAAAGATGCAGTGTTATACAATATTGGCTATTATGGTTTCAAATCCGAAATTGATAAACGAAATATTGCCCGGCAGAACAATATTAACCTGGTTATGAATTGGCCAGATTCGTTGCGTCTAAGTGAAGAGAGCCTGGAATACGTTATCAACTCCCATCTACTGCTAACAGAGACCTTTCCAGAATCAAGATATTATACTGAAGGATTCTATCGTTTGGGTATTCTCTATTTTGAGTTAGCCTTAGATGCTCGAACTCCACAAAAATACTTTCAAAAGTCAGTAGAATATTTTGATAAAGTTGCTCAGCAGGAAGATGATAAATTGAAAAACTATGGTCTTTTCCAACGTGCCTGGACAAATTTCACAATGGGTGATTTCACCAATGCTATTGACGATTTTACAGCGATTCTTGAGATTCTTAATACCGATTCTCTTGAGATCGAAACTACCTTCTTTGAGGCTGATGCTATAGAAAATATTGCTTTTAGTCTTATCGAATATGATGGAACAGATTTTGTTCAATATTCACAGGCAGCAGCTAAGGCAAAAGAGATCTTCCATAGCTTTGTTTCAGATGTTTACGGTAAAGAAATAATATTAGAATCAATTAACTTAAAACATAGATATAATGCACCGATGCAAGCTGCTGATCTTTATAATGCATATATTACGTTATATCCAGAGAGTATTGAATGCCCCTCACTTGTAGATTCTATAGTAACCATTTATACTAATAACCCAAATAGAACTAGAAGAGGAATGGCAGCAGAAGAGCTTATCTTAGATCAATATAAGCGTCTGACCACAGAATTCAGGGCAGATTCTGTTTGGTATCAGAACAATAAGGAAAATGATATCTCAGATCAATTGAAGATCATCAGATCTGCCTATGAATTTCTAGAACCAAAACATTATAATATTTTTGCGAATTCCAAACAAGAAGAAGATTATTTACAGTATAAAATTCTAGTGGATAATTATAATAAATTTGAAGAATTTGATACCGAAGATTACAACGATAAGATCAATAAGAGTATTATAGATTTCAGTCAGGAACTGGCAGAGAACTCACAAGATCCAAGACTTTATTTTGAAACAAATGACAATATCACTGAATTCCTGAATAAAAATCCAGATTTTCCTAAAGTATACAACTATCAGGAAACAAAATTTTATAATTATGAAAAGATCTATGCAATTTTAGATTCAACAGTAGAACAACAAGCTTATATTGATACAACCAGAGATCTCGTTTTAGATCGTAACGGTTTGGATTCTCTTTTTATTGTTGTTACAAACCAATATCAGGATTTCTTGAATAATTATGAAGATAAGGGACCTCAGACAGAAAAAGAACTTATTAGAATCATTTATCAAAAAGCGGAACTCTATTATAATAAGGAAGCATTTGATGAAGCTTTTGCAGATTTTGAGCTTGTACTTCAATATCAAGCAGAAAATGATCTAAAGAAAATAATCTACTCACGTCTAGCGGAAATCAGTAGGAATAGAAACAATTATAATGATGCCGAGAGATTCTATCGCGAAGCTGCCAAATATGCTACAGCTGACGAGAAGGAAAATTTCAATAATAATATTTTGGCAACGATGCAAGCTAAAGCTACAACTTTTGCCGATTCTGCCGATTTTGCTACTGCCGCTCAGGAATATATGAGATTAGCCAAAGAGCTGGAAAACGTTGATCCTGATAAGAGTATCGGTTTTATTGTTAATGCGATTGAGAGTTATCAGAAGGTTGGGCAAAATCAAGCAGCGATCGATCTCTATCTGGATATCTCTTCCAGAAAAGAGAGCAAGAATGACGTTCTTGCAGCTTATATCAGTGCTTGGACGATCACAGATTCCTTAAAGGACTGGAGCCAGAGCGAGGGGCTGCGTAAGCAGTTTATCAATAAATACAAAGAATCTAATGAAGCTTACAAACTGAGACTTCAGATCATTGGTTTCTATGAGGGTGAGCAGTTTAATGATAAAGAGAAAGCTGCCCAGATGTATCTGCAACTTCACGATGATGCTGCCAGATTAGATATTGGTGAAGACAGTAAAGAGAGTATCTTTCTTAATAGTTATAGGATCTACGTTGAACTGGAAAATGAAAATAAGATCGTTGAACTGAGCCTGCTATTTGATAAACTCTATCCGAATCATCCTAAAACTAATGACTTTCTGGTTAATGTTGCCAAGATCTATAATGACCGCGGTGAGGAAAAGAAATTTGAGGAATTAGCAAGTTATCTTTATAAAAAAGATCCTACTATTGATCTACTGGTCAAGGTTGCTGCTGATAAGCTGAAAAAGGTCAAGGCAGAGGTCGATAGTTTCTTTGTGGCAGAACAGTATGAACTGATGCAGGAGAAGATCAGAGAGTTCGAGGAATTGGATAAACACTATCTGGCAGAGGGACTCTCCCTTCCTACGGATGCGATCTATGATAACTTTGAGTATTATAATAATTACGCTACCTTCAGAGATAAATTCCACGTCGGAGTTGATGCTGTTTACCGTGATTTCCTTAGTAAATCTCCTGACGATCTGATCAGGGTGAATGAACTTACAGAGTGGAAAAAACATCTGGTTGAGGGCAATAGAAGAATTCCTAAAGTGATGGAAATGGCAGATGTTGAGAGATCAAAAATAATAACTCTCATTCAGGAGGGTAATCAATACGAACTGAAAACTGCTGACCGGACAGAGGCGCTTTATGTAGCAGCCCTAACTTATGATTATGCTGCTGAGGTTGTTTCTATCCAAATTCAGAAGTATCTGGATATTTCCAATCAGTTGAATAATGATCAGATGAGGGAGAATCCAGTTCAGCAAAAACAGTACAAAAATACCATTTTGAACAATGGAAGTCAGATCCAGCTGGATTTCTTAAAAAAAGCTGTTCAGATATATAAGACTATTCTAACAACCTTCTCCACAGGAAAGGACTACTCTGATGAATGGGTTGAGAAGACATATGATCGTTTGGTTGAACTTGGCATTGAAAAACCGAAGATTCAGGAATTTTATTACACGAATTATGGGTGGAAGATTAACAGACAACCAATTATTGATCTTTCAAGCATTCAATATAATTATGGAATTTGGAAAAATGTAAATGTTTTAAATGAGCAGGTTGTATTTGACTCAGCATATATTGTAACTGTTAATGATACGTTTGCTACATATATTAAGACCGATTTAGAAGCCCAGATCAAACCGGAACTGATAAATATTACCTATGCTTATTCTCATCCTGTAGAAATTTATATCAATAATACTCTTCTCGAAAAAGAAGCAGATATGAGAGAAAAACTTGCCCATGTTGGAGATGAATTATTACCAGAATATCATATTTCCACTTCAATGCATCTTATAAGTGGAAGTAACTCAGTTGTTTTCAAGCTTCCAAAGAGTGATGATAGTGAACAATCTTCCCTTTTTACTGCTATGTTCTCCGTCCAATATGATGAAGGAAAATTGGAATATCACAGTACTACAGAAGAATTGGTACTCTTCTCAGATTTTACTTGGATGACCAAAAAAGATGGTGCTGAAATTCAAGTTAGTTATCCTGACACATTAGAAGTAAGTGTTACCGATACTCTTAATAATGTTGAAACTTTTGTTGACTCAACTGAAGTTACAAGTTACGGAGATGGTTGGATAGCTGCAAATAGTTCCAACTTCAGATTCTTTAAAGCACAAATGTACGGAATGGAAGAGAGTGAAGCTGTTGGCATTTGGTATCCTGTTATAGATTCTAATAATGTTGAAACTGTTACTTTTAGAAAAGACTTTGAAATTTCAGGTGATGTTAACGATGCCTCTCTGAAATGTATCGGCCAAAATTCTATGACAATATGGATAAATGGTGTATTATTGGTTGAAGATAGAGATATTATTATTGATGACCGCTTGAAAAAGATCCAACCATTTGAGAGTATTATAGAAGGATTGGTTCCTGGAATGAACACGATTGAAATTGAAGTTAAGGGCGGTAGAGAATATAAGGGGCTTATCTTCGAAATGCACTATAGAGCGAAAAAGAAGTTGACAGAGTAAAAGAAATGAATACTAATTTGTTTAGAGATAGAATTTAATCTAATATAGAGAGGAAAAATGAAGAAATTAATTATACTTCTTACCTGCTTTTTACTTACCTCTGTTTCATTATTTGCCCAAACACCGGCAAATAAAAAGAAGCTTCCCAAAGTGAGAACTGTAAAAAGCCAATTAGATGAAGAGACTAAAGTAGAGATCAGGAAACCGGATAACTCCTCCATAATGCCGCGCAAGGGGACAGATCTGGAAACCGATATGAAATTGAACGTTGTAGATAAGTTTAAAAAATCAAATAAATTATTATACCGTAAGAGGAGGTAGGGAATGAAAAATAATATTTTAAAGGCATTCTTACTTGTTGTTTTGCTTTTTAGTGTTAGCAGTCTTTCAGCGGCAGTGGATGTTGTTGATATGTTTATCGATGGTGGTGTTTTTATGTACATCATCTCATTTTTGCTGGTTCTTATGATAATCTTGGCGATTATCAAATACTGGCAACTCTCTATAAAAGAGAAATTGAACACTCATCAATTCTATCTTAAGCTTAAAGGTTATATCAAAAATAACCAGATAGAAGAAGCAATTCGAATTTGTGCTCAATTCAAGAAAACAACGATCGGTTTTATCTTCTGGAACGGTCTTTTGGGCTACAATGATGGGTTAAAATCAGGAAAGAAAGGAATGCAACTGAAGGAACATTTACAAAACTCATTTGATGAAGCTGGCCTGCAGGCAATACCTCATGTAGAAGGTGGTCTTTTCTGGTTTGATATTATTGCTCAAATTTCAACTCTTTTGGGTCTATTGGGAACGATCTTCGGTCTTGTTGCAGCTTTTGATTCATTAGCTAATGCTCCTGAAGCAGATAAGAGCAGACTTCTTACAGAAGGTATCTCTATGGCGATGGGAACTACAGCTTACGGTCTTATAGTTGCAATTCCAACAATGCTTATCAAAGGCGGACTTCAATCCAGATCTGATAAAATAATTAATGATATTGATGAATTCAGCGTAAAAACAATTAATCAGATTACATATTCAATGAAGGATTAGTCTTATGGCTTACGGTCCATCCAAGAACAGGTCACGTTCTCAAAGTGAACCAAGAGAACCAAACCTGATTCCAATAATGAATCTCTTCATAGTTATCATTCCCATGTTGATGACTATAATGGTAACAGTTCATCTGGCCATGATTGAGATCACTCTTCCTACTGATTCTGCCGGTGGTGGAGATGAAGATACTGAGCAATTGGAGGATCTTCCTAAGGTAATTACACTTGCTCTTTTACCTGATAGATTTGAGATTTTGGTGGAAGGAGTTGAAGATATTATTACTATTCCTCAAACATCTGCTGGTAAGTACGATTATTTTATGTTGGATAGCAATATGGCACTTTTAAAGGATAGCAATGAAAATCAAGGGACCATAGATCTTTTGCCGGATCCAACTGTGAAATTTGATACACTGCTAAGATCTATTGATATCTGTAAAAGCAATAATTTTCCTAATATTAAGTATTTAACATCATCTACTAAATATTATAAAGCGAAATAGGAGCTGATTATGAATACATTATCAGTTAAGGTTAACCGTTCTTCTGGTGGAGGGTTCCAACATAGAAAAAGGGGTAACAAAACAAAAGACCTTAACATTACTTCTCTTATTGATATTCTCACGATCCTGCTTGTTTTCATGATCAAGAATATCTCAATGGATTCAACACGGAAAAATGCTCCGGAAGGTATGCTTCTTCCTACTACAATCACAACTAATGAACTGATCGAAAGTGGCAAGGCAGTTTACCTAAAAATTTATCCTGACAGAATACTCTATGGTACAGAAAGTATGAGAGTTGGATCTCTTCAAGATTTTCTTAATAAACCAGAGATCAGAAATTCTTTACTGCGTCTTTTGCAGATGGAGTCGAGAGCAATAATTTCTGGAAACAGTAAACCCTGTTTATTGATTCAGGCGGATAAAGAATTGCCCTGCTTATACATAACGGAATTTATTAAGTTTAGCGCTCAGGCTTCTTTTGCCAACATTTATTTTTCTGCGATTCATACAGATAATAAATCAGAAGTTTTGGGATTATAGGTGGTACTTATGACTGATAAAGTATTAAACTTAAAATTAAAATACAAAGATAAAGTTTTGGATATTGCCAAGCATAATCGGGATTTCAATAAAAAATTCTATATTGGAAATGACCGTGATCTTTTCTGGCAGATTCTGGATAAAGCTTTCCCAAAACGATATAACTTGATTTCCAAACACGGCTCATCTTTCAAATTGAATTTACGTGATAATATGAAAGTAATTGTGAAAAAAGATAACCAAGAATTGGGAATGGATGATCTGAGAAGGGCTAATCTTATCAAGGGTAAAACTCTAACTCTTGATCCCTCAACGGTAGGATCTGTAGAATTTGGGGGTAGTTGGGAAATCGAATATAATTTTAGTAAACCTTACAAATATACTCCATCTCCACAAGAGGTAAACATTGCCAAACAATTTGCGAAATTTCCTCCCTCTTCTCCTCAAGAGAAAGCTACTCGTATATTTGTTATTCTTGGTCTCGTCTTAGCATGGGTGGGTCTCTATATTGCTGAAAGTACTTATGTCCCTCCAGTTCAGGTTAATTTTGCCGAGAGGATGCAGCGTATTGAAGATTATGCAACTCAAGTTCAACCGGAAGTTGTAGAAGCAGAAGGAACTGCAGATGTACCAGTTGGTAAATCAAGAG
>JAVCCD010000335.1 GCA_030765665.1 Candidatus Tenebribacter mawsonii
ACAGTTAATCCTTTTTCCCAACTCAGTTCATTATCATTAACTCTTATCATAAGATAGCCTCTTATTTATTTTCAATTCAATAATTGCTCTTTAACAAATAAAGTCAATTGATATTGTCAAGTTCGATTCACTTCCAATAAAATAATGGACATTTATTATTGCTACCTTTTTGTGGTTTAAGAAAAATGAAGTAAGGAAATAATTATGAGAGCAATTCTAATTTCAGCAGGTAAAGGAACAAGACTTTATCCACTAACAAAAAATACACCTAAAAGCCTTTTAGAAGTTGGGGACGGACTGACATTATTGGAAGCTCAACTGCATAGTCTTCAAGAAGCAGGCATTATTGATGTAACTATAATTGTTGGTTATCGTTCCGAGCAAATCGAAGCAAAATTACATAAATATAAAAACGATTTCAATATTAATACTGTATTTAATCCATTTTATGACATATCTAATAATCTGATTTCTGTGTGGATGGCACGTCATTTTATGCAGGATGAGTTCATTACGATTAATGGTGATGACATGTTTACGGCTTCTGTAATTACAGATCTTATGAAAAGTAAACACAATATTACTATGGTGATGGATGAGAAAGATGAATATGATGAAGACGACATGAAGATAATTCATAAAGATAAATTAGTTATGGAAGTTAGCAAAAAAATTGATCCCGCCAAAGCTAATGGAGAATCGGTGGGAATAATCAAGTTCAGTGGTCATGGACCGCAAATCTACTTGAATATGTTGGAAGAAATGGTTCGCCAACCAGAGAATAGAAATGTTTTTTATTTAAAAGCAATACAAGAAATTATTAACAAAGGATATCCTGTCCATTACTCAAAATGTAATCCTGGTGATTGGGGTGAATTAGATTTTCATCCAGACTTAGTGTTGATTAGAGAATATGTGACCCAAACTAATTTGGTTGATAAAATTCTCGGTAAAGATCAATAGTTATGATTCATACTCTTTTACATGATAAGAAAATAGTGCTTGCTTCAGCTTCACCTCGACGAAAAGATATTTTTAAAATGATAGGTATATCAGCTTTGCAAATGCCAGCGCACATCAAGGAAGAAACTTTCTGCAACAATCCCAGAAAACTTGTGACAACACATGCAAAGAATAAAGCCCTTGCAATAAGAAAAGTCGTGGATAATGATTATCTAATCGTGGGTAGTGACACAATTGTTTTTCAGAATTCTGAAATTCTTGAGAAACCGGAGGATAAGCATCAGGCTGCAGAGTTTCTTACACGTCTTTCAGGTACTTTTCATTATGTGTACACGGGTGTTGCAATTTCATATAAGAATCAACTTTATTCTGATTACGAAAAGACAAAAGTGTTTTTTAGGAACCTAAGTGCATATGAAATCGAGGAATATATTAATACGAAAGAACCGATGGATAAGGCTGGGGCTTACGGAATACAAGGTTTTGGAAGTCAATTTGTGAAAAAGATCTCCGGCTGCTATTTTAATGTAATGGGATTTCCAGTTTATCGCTTTTATAAATTATTAGAGGAGATATTATGAAAAAGATCTTAATTAATAATCCAGGTTTCATTGCTACAATGAATGATAAAATGGAAGAATGGAGTGGTGGACACATTTTAATTGAGGGAGATAAAATTGTTTCTATTGAAAGGCAACCTTACAAAGGTAACTTTGATGAAGAGATAGATGCGACAGGAATGGTTGTTCTTCCTGGTTTTATTAATACCCACCATCATTTATTCCAAACATTAACGAGGAACATTCCTCGTATGCAGGATGAAGAACTATTTCCATGGTTGGTAGATCATTATGAAGTGTGGCGTGAAGTTGATGATGAAGCGATATTTACAAGCGCTCAAACAGGACTTTTGGAAATGATGCTAAGTGGTGTTTCTACAAGTTCAGACCACCTCTATTTATTCCCTTCCAAATGTAATAATAAGCTTATTGATATTGAAATAGAAGCCGCACAAGAACTTGGAATTCGTTTCCAGCCAACTCGAGGATCAATGTCATTAAGTAAAAAAGATGGTGGACTCCCTCCTGATGATGTTGTTCAAACAGAAGTGGAGATCATGAACGACTCTCTCCGCTTAATTGAAAAATACCACGATTCCAAAGATGGGGCGATGATTAGAATTTCTCTGGCTCCATGTTCACCATTTTCTGTGACTGCAAAATTAATGCAACAAACTGCTGAATTAGCGAAAGAAAAAAACTTGATGTTTCATACACATTTAGCAGAAACAATTGATGAAGAAAATTTCTGTATTGAAAAATTTGGAGACCGCCCGGCAGCCTATTTAGATTCACTAGGTTGGATCGATAAAAATTCCTGGGTTGCTCATGCTGTTCATCTTTCTGATGAAGAAATTGCCAAGATGGGAAAATGTGGAATGGGAATTTCTCATTGTCCTTCTTCTAATATGCGTCTTGGTTCAGGAATTGCCAGAATTAAAGAAATGCTGAAAGCAGGTGTAGCTGTAAGCTTGGCTGTTGATGGTTCAGCTTCAAATGATTCAAGTAATATGCTATCTGAGATCAGACAAGCAATGTTGATTAGTCGATTAAGAAAACCTGAATTCTGGCTAACTGCAAGAGAGGTTCTTCGAATAGCTACACGCGGTGGAGCTACTGCTCTTGGTAGAGATGATATTGGTGAATTAACTGTTGGGAAACAAGCAGATATTGCACTATTTTCAATTGATCATCTGGAATATGCAGGCTCACTTTCAGATCCATTGGCTTCACTTGTTTTCACTCAGCGAATGCGATCTGTAGACTATCTGATCATAAATGGAAAGATTCAAATTAAGAATGGTAAAAGTAATATTGATTTAAAGAAATTAATTAAAGAACATAACAGAATTAGTGCTGAACTGATAAGAAAAGCACAACAAAATACAGGTATTGATTTCTTAAAGAATAACATAAAACTCTGAAAATGCTTCTCTCATAAATTCATTCACATTAACACTCTCAGAGTTGATTGAAAACGAAAGTGATAACTCATTGAGCTATCACTATAATGATGGTTATTGTTTCTTAACCCTGAAAGAGTCAAAAGAGAGAAACCTTGAAAGAAACTTTTTCAGGGAGGATTAGTTATGAAATTATTTTATAATGCTCGATTTTATACACTCATTGCAGAAGGTGACATTGTTTCTGCTGTATTAGTAGATGATAATGGATTGATTGAAGAAACCTTTACTCACACTCCGAAGATTGAAAATGTTGAGAAGATCGACCTAACTAAAAATTTCGTTTATCCCGGGTTCATTGATACTCACACACATTCATTTGAAGGTGGATTATACAGCTTAAATGCAAACCTGGAAAATGTTACGAGTTTGAGTGAAGTTTTTGAAATACTTGCACAAACAAAATCTGTCAGCGGAAAGATCTTTGCTTTTCATTTTGATGA
>JAVCCD010000243.1 GCA_030765665.1 Candidatus Tenebribacter mawsonii
ACCTCTTAAAGATGAAGTAAAAAATGTAATGATGATTTCAAATCAAAAAATATTTCTTGCCCTATTTTCTCCTCTAATAATCATCAGTTTCGTGATTTTGATGTCTGCCTAACAGGACAGCAGTGATAATTAATATTAAAGCATTATAAATTATACTTGGAGTCGATATGCAGAAAAGTGTTAATATTCTAATTGTTGAAGATGAAGTTATTATTGCCAATGATATAAAAATGGCATTAGAGAAGTTTGGATATAACATTATTGATATTGTAAGATCAGGAGAGGCTGCAATTCAAATGGTGGAAAAATCCAATCCAAATCCGATAATGTAATTCGCAGCGGGGGAGATGAATTCCTATTAATGCTACCACAAACAGGAAAAGAAGTTGAAATAGTAGAAAAGAGATTAAGGCAGGCCATAATTAATTCTAATACAAAAAGTGAGCTTCCATTTCCAGTTGATTTCGCTATAGGGAGTGCATTTTGGAGTAATAAAATGAATAAAAGCACTGAAAAAATAATTGAGGAAGCGGATAAAAAAATGTTTGTTGATAAACGTAATTCTGCTTATAGCAGGTAGATTATGGAAAGTAAAACAATACTTATTGTTGAAGATGAAAAGATAATCGCAGAAGATATTAAAAACACATTAATAAAATTTAACTATACGATTCCTGAGATAATTACCAGTGGAGAGAAGGCAATTCGTAGAGCAGAAGAATTAATGCCAGATCTAATTCTGATGGATATCATGATAGAAGGAAGTATCAATGGTATTGTAGCAGCAAAACAGATTTACCATGATTTTGGAATCCCAATTGTATTTCTTACCGCTTATGCCGATGAGAATATCTTAGAACAAGCTACTGAATCATCACCTTTTGGTTACCTCATCAAACCATTTGAAGATAGAGAATTACGTGCAACAATCGAGATGGCTTTTTATAAATCTAAAATGGAGAAAAGATTAAGAAGAAATAGAAACTTTTTGTTAAAAATAATAGATACAGTACCAAATAATATTTTTGTTAAAGATAAAGTTGGAAAATATTTAATGGTAAACGATTCAATTGCAGATTTATACAATACCACGCCAAAAGAGATGATAGGTAAAACTGATAAAGACCTCATTGCGAAATCAAAGATAAAAGAATTGGACCTTCTTAGCATTGCAGAAGATGATCTCAATGTTATAAAGGGTAAGAAAAAAGTTTTAACACCTGAAGAATCATTAACTCTGCATGACGGTAAAAAAATCTGGTTCCAAACAACCAAAGTCCCGCTGGATTCACCTGATATTCCTGATGTGTTATTAGGAGTATCTATTGATATTACTGCGCTAAAGGATAGCTTTTATCGTTTACAGAAATTGATGGAAGAAACTGTGAACGGTCTTGTTTCTGCAGTTGAGAAACGAGATCCTTATACTGCTGGTCATCAAAGGCGTGTTTCACTTCTGACAAGTGCTATTGCGGTCAAGATGGATTTGGATAAAACTAAAGCCGATGGCTTAAGAATCGCCTCGATGGTTCATGATATTGGCAAGATCTACGTACCTTCGGAAATTCTAAGTAAACCCGGTAAATTAACGAATGCAGAATTTGATCTAATTAAAACTCATCCGATGGCAGGTTTTGAGATTTTGTCTACTATAAACTTCCCCTGGCCTGTTGCTGAAATTGTTTTGCAGCATAAAGAGCGCAAAGACGGAAGTGGTTATCCTAGAGGTCTTAAAGATAAAGAAATTCTTATTGAAGCTAGAATAATTTCTGTTGCAGATGTTGTGGAAGCTATTGTCTCGCATCGACCCTACAGACCTTCTCTAGGTATGGAGTTTGCTTTGAATGAAATAGCTTCCAATAAAAGGATATTGTATGATGAAGACGTGGTTGATGCTTGTTTAGATCTCTTCGAAAACAATGAATTCTCATTTTCGGAATAATGCTCATATATAGTATAATTTATAATATAATTAATACAGCAAAACTTACTTGACACAATAACGCTGTTTGAATGCATAACGCAAAAAAATATTGGAGGAAATAATGGTTAAAGATAATTTGCTCTATACTGAAACTCATGAATGGGTAGAAGTTATTGGTGATGAAGCTGTGATAGGTATTACAGACTATGCTCAGCATGAACTTGGTGATATTGTATATGTGGAACTTCCTGAAGTTGGTGATGAACTAGAAAAAGGTGAAGGCTTTGGTTCAATTGAAGCTGTAAAAGCTGTTGAAGATGTAGTTTCTCCAGTTACTGGTGAAGTTGTTGCTATTAACGAAGATCTTGAAGATACTCCTGAAGCAATAAATAATGATGCATTTGGCGATGGCTGGATTATGAAAGTTAAATTGACCAATATGGATGAACTTGAAGATTTGATGGATGCTGCAGAATATAAGTTATTGATTGAAAATTAAAGTAATAAATTTTGAGCAGCAAAAATAATAGAAAATTTCTCATAATTCTTATCTCGCCTTCCGGAGGCGGAAAGACAGCAATTTTCACAAAGATATTGGCTGATAACAATGGGATAAAATATTCAATATCTTATACTACGAGGAAAGCTCGGGTAAACGAAATTGATGGAGTTCATTATAATTTTATTTCTGAAAAAAATTTTTTGGAAATGAAAGAATCAGGAGATTTCCTTGAATCTGCTATTGTACATGGTTATTGGTATGGAACTTCTAAAAGTTACATAAATAGTGTGCTTAAAAATAATCATATTATCATGGATATCGATGTACAAGGTGCAAAACAGATTATGAAATCGGATGTTGATCACATAACTGTTTTCATTCTTCCACCTTCTAGAGATGTGTGGCTAAAAAGGCTGAATGGAAGAGGGACAGACTCTGAAGAAGTGATAAAAGTAAGATTAGAATCAGCGGAAAAAGAGATCAAAGAGATTAGAGATTTTCAGTATCTGGTTATAAATGATGATCTAGAAACTGCAGTAAAAGATATTGAAACAATAATTAAAGCTGAAGAAAAGAAAATTGAAAGATATATAAATATTGAAAAATATTATGGAGGATAAATGAACAATAAAGGTGATTCGCGTATTGTGGAAAAATTTTTGGAAGACAATAATATGACGTACCTTTTTCTTCTACTTGCAAATTTGGAAGCGGAAAGAATTAGTAATTTGCCTTTTACAGTTAAGAGGACATTACAGGGCAAAGTTACTACAACTGCTTTAGAACATATTGCCGCAAATGTAATTCCAGATTATGTTGTGGAAGTTGAAGACGAAGAGAATGACGAAGAAGTGACATAATTTATAGAGAAACAATTGTATAATAAAGCTGTAAAACAATATCTTGAATATCTAAAAATAACCGGTATTCAAGATATTTTTATTAAACCCCCAAAGCAAATAAACAAAACCGAATTACTAAAGGATCTAGAACAAAATTATAATAATTGTAAGAAATGTATTTTACATAAAGAGCGTAACAAGTTCTGTTATGGGAATGGGAATGCAGATGCAAGATTATTGATTATAGGTGAAGGTCCTGGAGCTGAAGAGGATAGATTGGGTAAGGTTTTTGTTGGAAGATCTGGGCAACTTCTTACAAAAATGTTAAGTGCTATAAAACTTTCTAGAGAAGATGTTTACATAGCTAATATCGTAAAATGCCGTCCACCTGAAAATCGTAATCCATTGCCCGATGAAAAAAGTGCCTGTCTGCCATATTTAGAAGAACAGATTTCCATAATTCAACCGGAATTTATTCTTATAATTGGCAAAGTTGCTGCTGTTACTTTGTTAGAAATTGATCAAACATTAAAGGCATTTAGAGAAAAGACATATAATTTTAGAGGAATAAAAACTTACGTTTCATATCACCCCAGTGCTTTGTTGAGAAATCCAAGTTGGAAAAAACTAGCCTGGATCGATCTTCAAAAACTTCAAAAAGATTACTTCCAACAATAAACTGCAGAAAACAAGAATAAATTATCTTAATAATTATAAAAAAATGTTGCACTATTTATTGCTTAATAAAAATTGATTAATAATTAATAATAAATGGGTAATATTATGGCTAAAAGAATTGAAAGACAAGTACCAAATGACATAAATGCGGAAGCTGCAGTTCTTTCTGCAATGATGATAGATACATATTCTGTTGCCAAGGCTATTGAGATGCTGGATGTAACACATTTCTATCGTAAATCGCATCAGACAATCTTTAAAACAATTTGTGAACTATTCGAGAGTAATATTGAAATTGATATTATTACTCTTATTGATAAAATAAAGACAGCTAAGCAATTAGAAGAAATTGGTGGTGAAAGCTTTATAAATGAATTGTCAGACGTTGTGTTGAGTAGTGCGAATATAGAATATCACGCAGATATTGTACTAAAAAAAGCATTATTAAGACAACTCATTGAAGCTTCAAATAAAATTATTGAAGGGTGCTATGTTTCCGATAGAGAAGTTGAAGACATAGTTGACGAAGCAGAGCAGATGATTTTTAATATTGCTGAGCGTCCTAACAGAAAATCATTTGAGTGGATCCACAACATTATTTCTAAAACTGTTAAGAATATTGAAGAGACAGCAGCTTCTAAGAAAAATGTTCTTGGTGTGCCTTCCGGGTTTATTGCTCTTGATAGAAAACTTGGTGGATTGCGTCCCGGACAACTAATAATTGTAGCTGCAAGACCAGCAATGGGAAAAACATCTTTTGCACTTAATCTGGCTAGTAATGCAGCGGTACAGTACGATAAAAAAGTTGGTATATTCACCATGGAGATGGAAAGCGATGAATTGCTGATGAGAATGATGAGTTCTGCCTCTGAAGTTAGTATGGACAACATGCTTAAAGGGTTCGGTATGAATCAAAAGAAAATGCTTAGAATTGCCGGAGCTGCCGAAGTACTCTCGGGAAAAGAGATTTACATTGATGATACAGGAGCAAACACAATATTAGATATTAGAGCAAAGACCAGGCGTTTGAAAGCAGAGATTAAGGGGCTTGATCTTATAATTATTGACTATATGCAATTGATGTCTTCCTCCCGTAACCGCGAAAATAGGCAGCAGGAGATTTCAGAAATCTCCAGATCTTTAAAGATTCTTGCTAAAGAACTTGGATTGCCTGTAATTGCTCTTTCTCAGCTTAATCGTGGTGTTGAGGGCAGAGATGATAAAAGACCGAAACTTTCTGATTTAAGAGAATCCGGTGCAATAGAGCAGGATGCTGATATTGTTATGTTCATATACCGTGATGAAGTTTATAACGAACAAACGGAAGAGCCTGGCATTGCTGAGATTATTATTGGAAAGAATCGTCACGGAGCTATTGGAAAAATTAAATTACGATTTTTACAGGAATTTACAGCTTTTAGAGACCTCAATGAATACGAAGTATAAATTCACAGTTGTTAATTTTATAGGTGAGTTTGTTTTATTCAATGTTGCAATCTTTAGCCATCTCACCAAAATCAAAAAAAGATTTAATGAAGTATTGAAGCAAATGAAAAGAATCGGTTACGATTCTTTTTTGTTAATTGCCGTTACTTCTGCTTTTACAGGGCTTGTTACTTCAGTACAAGCCTCCTATCAGACAAGTGGCTATATTCCTCTAAGTTTAATTGGTGTGCTAATTGGTAAATCTACAATGATCGAGCTTGCACCGGTATTAACGGGACTTGTATTGGCAGGAAAAGTTGGAGCTTCTATTGCAGCTGAGATAGGAACTATGAAAGTTAGTGAGCAGCTTGATGCTTTAGAAACCATGGCTATTGATCCTGTTGATCTGGTTTATATGCCTCGGGTAATAGCTGGTATAGTAATGTTTCCAATTCTTACAATTTTTGCAAATCTTATTGGGATATTTTCAGCTTTTGTATTATCAGTTTACAAGTACAACATTAATGCATTCAGTTTCTTTACTAATATGCGAGATTTCTTCTTACCATCAGATCTTATCGGTGGGTTAGTAAAATCAATCTTCTTTGGATTGATTATAACTGTTGTTGCCTGCTTTGCCGGAAGTAAGGCAAAAGGTGGAGCTGAGGGTGTAGGAAGGGTTACAACTGTCACTGTAGTTTATTCTTCAATTCTAATTTTGGTAATGGACTTCATTGTAGCTTCTTTATTGTTTGGGGCAATTTAATGAAAAAAATATTTCTATTTATTCTAACATTGATAACACTTTCCTGTAATAATCATGAGAATCATGAAATTTCCAAAGAGTATAAAACACTCAATATTTATGCTGTTGATATTTTTCTGAATGATGATTTTTATGAAAATATTATTCCATTATTTACAGATATATTTAAGTGTGAAATTAATATAACAAAATTTTCCAATGAACTTTCTATGTTGGAGACAGCTATTTCAAAAAAAGATAGCACTGAAATTGATCTGCTATTTGGAATCGATAATACACTGTTATTCTTAGCAGAGCAGGACAGTCTTTTTATCCAATATGAATCAAATAACATAAATGATATTCATCAAGATCTCATCTTCGATAAAGAAAATCGGATAAGCCCTGTTTGCTATAGCAATATTGCCTTTAACTATAACAGCTATGTAATTTCAAATCCTCCAATAACTTTCGGTGAGATGCAGGATGGAAAATTCAAAGATCAGATAATATTAACAGATCCACGAACTTCAAGTGTGGGAAGAGCGATGCTGTTCTGGTCTATAGTCGCTTTTGGCAGGAATGGATATAGCCATTTCTGGCGCAGTATAAAAGATAACGTATTTAATATATACGAGAACCATAACGATGCTTACAATGCATATTTGGCAGGAGAAGCTCCCATGATTTTAGGAATGGAGACTACACCAATGTATCATACTCAGCACGATAATATAGACAAATTTAAATCTACAATCCCAAAAGAGGGTGGATTTAAGCTTATTCAGGGTGTTGGTATATTAAATTCATCGAAACAGAAATATCTTGCACGTAAATTTGTAGATTTTCTGCTATCAAAAGAATTTCAAGAATTGATTCCTTATGAAATGTGGATGATGCCGGTAAGCAAGAAAATTGAACTACCTGTAGAATATGAGATCCTACAGCAGATTTCTAAAGATTATACTAATGATCTTTCGCTTAGACAAACCAGATGGCAATATGAAGAATGGATATCTAAATGGAAGAAGATAATGCTAAAATGAAAGATCATGAAATAAATTTTCATGTTGTTCTTTATCAACCAGAAATACCGTCAAACACAGGTAATATAGGTCGTATATGCGTTGGTACAAATTCGATGCTTCACATTATTAAACCAATGCGCTTTTTATTAACAGACAAATTAGTTAAGAGAGCTGGATTGGATTATTGGGATAAACTTGTAATAAAAATTCACGACTCATTTGAAGATTTTCTATCGGAATTTCCTGAGAATAATATTTATTTCTGCACTACAAAAACTGAGAACAAATTTGCAGAGAGAAAATTTATAAAAGGAGATGTTTTTATTTTTGGACCTGAATCAAAAGGGATCCCTGAGGATATTTTGTATAAATATCAGAAGCGAAACATTACTATCCCAATGAGTTCTAAAATTCGTTCAATCAACTTATCAAACAGTGTTGCAATAGTAATTTATGAGGCATGGCGACAAATTGGATATTAGTTTTAAATTTTAAGAAATGTCTATTGACGCCAAATTTTAAAAGAAATAATTTGTTTCATTGTTAGTAATTTGGAGGTTTTATGTTAAAAGGTTCATTTGTCGCATTAGTTACTCCGTTCAAAAATAATGAGATAGATTATAACTCTTTGGAAAAACTGATAGATTTTCAGATTGATAATAAAACTGATGGAATTCTTTTTTGCGGAACAACCGGAGAATCTCCAACACTTGCAGGTGACGAAAAAGAGAGATTAGTTCGTTTTGGATTGAAGAAAATTAATAAGCGAATTCCTGTGATGATGGGAACCGGAACGAATAATTTACAACATACTATTTCTGCTACTATCAAAGCTGATGAATGGGGATTGGACTATGCTTTAGTGATAACACCCTATTATAATAAACCAACTCAAACTGGCTTGTATCAATATTTTAAGACTGTTGCAAACAGTACAACAATGCCAATCGTTATCTATAATGTTCCTGGAAGAACTGGGGTAAATATTCAGGCTGAAACAACAATTAGACTTGCAAATGAGTTTAGTAATATTGTGGGTATCAAAGAGGCAAGTGGTGATTTAGTCCAATTATCTCGGATAGTGAAAGAAACTGATAATAATTTTGCTGTGTTGTCCGGTGAGGATGCATTGAACTTACCGATTATGTCTTGTGGGGGAGATGGAGTGATCTCGGTAACTGCAAATATTTTACCGCGTAAACTACATGATCTAGTTGAATTGTGTTCCAAGCAAAAATATGTTGATGCTCTTAAAATACACCAAGAGCTAATTGATATCAACGATGCTTTGTTTATCGAAACGAATCCGATTCCTGTGAAGGAATCTTTATATCTGATGAAAATGATCGAGCGTGAATTACGTTCACCGCTTTGTTTCATGGAAGATGAAAACTTGCTAAAATTAAAAAAAGTTTTAAATAATTATAAATTAGTGTAGAGAAAATTGAGAAAACAAATTAGAAAAGATATTAACCTTGTTGTATGTCCTAAAAATAAGCGGCATACAGATATTATTGTATGTGCTGCAAGTTGCGAGGATAGAAGATATTGTAAGGAATATAGACGAAAAATATCAAATGAAATACTTTTAGACTTTATTGAAAAACATCCAAAATATAAATTAGTAGGAGAGCTTATGCCAACAGGAAAAACTGTTAAAAAAGATGAAAATATCTATTTGGTTGTATCAGAAGATAATCAGGTAGAAGAAGTACCGGAAAAAGAGATAATGGGTAATCCTCAAAAATATCTCAAAAAACAGATCTGGTTAAAACCACCATTTCATTATGAATTGGTAGTTTCACTTAAACGAATCAAAGACTGATCAGGATCGTTTTAACTTTAGCTTATAATATATGATCACGGCTAAAAATCCAAGGAAGTCAGCTAGAATGTCAAAATAGGAAAATGATCTACCTGGTATTAGCAATTGATGTAATTCATCGGATATTGGTATAATAACAGCTAAAACGGTGAGTAGTTTTAGCTTTTGAATGTATTGATTTGTATCGAACATCTTCATAAATAAGTAAGCAAATATCAAATATACACCGAAATGAGCCAGTTTGTCAACGTTCAGAGAATCATTAATTGGGGACTGTAATCTTGGTATAGAAGTTAATGTGAACAATATTACAGTCCAAACATAAAATGCAAATTTGAAATACCTCTTTTTCATACAGTAATACTATTTTTCATAAGAATTTAATTTCCAGACAACCGCAAATGGTTTCATCATGAATTTGGCTTTTAAGGGGAGTCTTTGCTCATCATCAGAGAACCAGAATATGAGAGACCTGTCTTCTGTTACCAAATTATTTGTAAGCATATCAGAACGTTCTTTTTCTCCATTTAGGTAGTTATGGAAATCTAACTTCACTTTTATTGCTTGTCTCTTTCCTATTTTCGTCGAGATTATTTCATTTCCAATAACTTTGTAAGTAACTTTCCAAATAAGCCTATTTGCATCAACCCATAATTCACCAGAAGGTTCATCAATAGCATTTCTAAGATAAAATAGTGCTGAGAAGAAGTCTCTACTTGCAAGATTTATTGGATATTCACAATTGCGGTCTGGTAAAATGTTACTTACTCTTTTTGCGGTAAGTGTGTTTCTATTATATTCAATAGATCTATTTTCAAAATAATCACCCTGATCAATTAGTTTTTCGTATTTAGCAGGCAAGAAATTACCTGAATATTCTGATTTATAGTAATTATTCATATTTGAAGCTATACTGGCTATAGGAGTCGCTTTAGCATTGACTGTAAGTACAGAGTCCTCGTTTATAATTGCAACTTTTACAGCAGTTATTCCTAGATACTTAATAGAAAGGTCAAATGTCTCTGCTAGAAGAAATATTGGAGTAAGTACTGTTAGGAAGGTAATAAATTTAAATTTCAGACTCATCGCTTTTATTGATTACTTCTAAAATTACGTATTGGATTCGTCGTGCTTTAACTGATTTTACAGTAAACTTAACAAGTTCTTTATAAATAAAGTTTTCATTCTCATCTGGTACTTTATTGAATTTGTCATAAATGAACTCAGCAAGATTATCATACTTCTCTTCATCAATATCCAAAATAAATTTCTCATTCAATTCAGAGATCGAGTACATTCCATTGATACTGAAAGTTCCATTATTTAGTTTGACAATATTTGGTTTTTCCTTATCATATTCATCACGAATCTCTCCAACAAGCTCTTCCAGAATATCTTCAAGAGTAATTAGCCCTTCTGTTCCACCATATTCATCAACAATGATTGCAATCTGGATCTTCCTTCTTTTAAATTTATTTAATAAATTTTGGATTTTTGTGTTTTCAGTAACAAAAAGGGGTGGTCTAAGAAGCGAGCTTATAGATTGTTTAGTTGGATTCAGGATGATATCTTTAGCATAAATTATCCCAATAATATTATCAATATTAGTTTTATAAATTGGAATTTTAGAATGGCCTGAACTAATGATAGCTTCTTTAACTTTATGTAAACCATCTGAAGTGTCTACACCTGCAATATCAACTCTTGGCGTCATTATTTTTTTTGCATCAGTAACAGAGAAGCGGAATATACTTGTAATAATCTTTTGTTCATTTTCTTCCAGAGGATGCTGAGTAACTTTAGATTTTATAAGGTTCTTAAAATCTTCAGAAGTGATATTAGTTTGCTCAGATCTAATTTTTTTGGTTGAAAATATAGAGCTGATAAATTCTAGAATTTTGATAATAGGCCAAAATAAGTATTTGATAATTTCTAAGAAGAAACTGAAAGAACGAGCGGTTTTCTCTGGTGAAGAAAATGCCAGTAATTTTGGTGCTATTTCTCCAAATATCAAGAGTAAAATGGTCATAATAATTATCTCAAAGATCATAAGTAGAGATTGCGAGAATGGCAGGAGATACTTATCTCCAACACTTATTGCTATTAGAGCTGCTGTTGAAGATGCAGCTACATTTACAATCGTATTTCCAAGAAGTATAATTATGAGCAGTTCTTTAGGATTACTTAGTAATCGTAACATTCTTTTTGAACTTTTGCTGGTACTTTTTTCTAATTTCTTTAATTGAATTTTAGATAAAGAGAAGAAAGCAGTTTCTGATCCAGAAAAAAAAGCTGAAAGAATTAAAAAACCAACAATAGATATGATAGGAAAACTTTCATTCACGAGTTTAACTTTGCTCCTTGTTTAATAGATCTAAATATTTATTTTCTCTTGTTTCCATTATTTTTTTATCTCTTGCTGCAAGATGATCGTATCCTAAACAATGCAGCAAGCCATGCAAAAATAGAACTTGCAATTCATCCTTAAATGTTCTATTTTCTTTTTGGTTATTAGCAACTTCGGTGTCAATAATTATGTCACCTATCAAATTAATACCCGGTATTTCAGCAGTAAAAGAAAGCACATCTGTAACTTCATTTCTTCCTAAATATTTCTTATTAAGCTGTTTTACAGATCCATCATTTGAAAGTTCAAGATTTACAAAACTATCTGCAGGTCTTGATTCATTACTAATAACAAGTAGAAAAAGCTCATCAAAGATATCCGTACCTATATCGTGATTTGTTCTATTTGTCAGTATTACTGGTTTAATTTTCGGGATATTCAAGTCGCTTCCTATACACACCCATTAAAATTGGCAGCATGTATGTTTTTATTTTCCCTAGCTCCTTTAAAGTGAGCGGAGATTCGTCAAGTTGTCCTTCATTAATTAGATTATGGATCGTATCATCGAGTACTTTTTTTATTCTCTTTTCAGAGAAATCATCTAAAGATTTTGTTGTAGATTCAACAATATCGGCTATCATTACTATTGAAGATTCTTTTGTATAGGCTCTTGGACCTGAATAATAAAATTGCTCTTCGTCAAAATCGAGGTTTGTTTCAATAGCTTTGTTATAAAAGAATTTAATTTGACTCGTTCCATGATGTTGCTGGATTATATCAATCACAGATTTTGGTAAATTATTCTTCCGAGCCAAAGCAAGACCGTCATTTAAATGATTTCGTATAATTAGTGCGCTTTCTGTTGCCATCATTTTATCATGAAGTTCGGTTGATTCTGGATTATTCTCTATAAAGAACTGAGGATTCTCCAACTTTCCAATATCGTGGTAGTAACTTCCAACTCGAGCCAAGAGATGATTTGCACCAACAGCTTCTGAAGCACTTTCTGCAAGGTTGCCAACAATTAGTGAATGATGATATGTACCAGGTGCAACTGTTGCCATCTTTTTTAATAAGTCGTTATCAAAATCAAGGAGTTCTAATAATATTTGTTTCGTTGCAAGATTTAGTTTTCTCTCTACAAACGGTGTTAACAGAATTAATCCGACAACAGAAGTAATACAGGAAATAATTCCCCATAATAGATGCCAAAAATATATCGTAATACCTTCAAATTTTATTAGAGAAACAGCAGTGTTAACGACAAAAAAAGATATTAGTAAATATAATGTGATTGGGTAGAATTCTTGCTTTTTCTTCATGTGTTTTAATGCAATAATCCCACCGAAAGTTGTTAAGCTTAATATCATCGGATTTGTGAAGCTCCAATTAAGAAATATTGAAACAAAGATAAGAGTGATAAAATTGAATATAATTCCTATATGAGGATTGAATATCAATGCTATAAGAAGTACAGATAAACTGAAAGGAATTATCAACGACGGAATTATTAAGATATTATTTATAAAAATTGTAAGAATTATTGAAACCAGAATGCTACAAAGAATTATAATAGTTCTTGGAATTGAAGAAAAGTTACTTGGAAAAAAGAGCACAATGATATAATCGAAGAGAATTAAGATAAGTAATGAAAGAAGGAATATGCCCAATGAAGAGAGAATTAACTGTAGGTTGTTCCTGCTGGGACTGTGGTCGTTCTGCGTTTTTAGAAGAGATTGTAATTTTAGTAATTCAATGGAAGTAACCTTTTGGTTTTTACCAATGATTCGCTCATTTTTCTGAACTTTGCCCAATGTTAATGAAACTTTTTCTTTTGCTTTATCTTTCTCAAGTTCTGTCATTTCCTGATTGATAATTATGTTTTCTATCAGTATAATATCAGCAAGCTCATGAATTAGTGGTTTTTCATCTTCTATAGTATGCCAACTAACTAATTTATTTTTTGCCTCTTCAAGCGAGTATAGCCTATTAAGCCCAAAATTAACTATCCTATTTGCTTTGGATATCTTGATTTCTTGATAACGGTAACTATTAGAATAAATTCCTATAGTAAAAATTTTTGTAATATTCTCACTTAAAAAATTATAGATTCTTGCTCTGTTACTATTATTGACTAATAAATTGATATTTTCAAGAGACAAAATATAACCATTCTGTCGTAATTTTCTACTTGTTTTTTGAATGTCTGAACCATCTTGTAAAATGAAATGCTGGAAAACAAAATCTAGATTCTTTTGCGCATTGAATTTAAGATTTTCAGATACTTTATAGATTGGTTGCACTTTTGCAGCTGTTGCAGTTTGTTCCGCTTCTAATGTTTCTTTGGTTTTATAAACATTAAAATCAAAGGGTGCGTTTATGTCTTTCTCAGCAATTTCACCTAACTTCAGGTTATAAATATGTGATACGACCCTATATGGGCTAAAAGTAAAATGCAATAGCCCAATTATAATTGATGCAAGGATGATTAGATGAAGTTTATGAAGTTTCAATTGTTATATTAAAAAGAAGCCTCTCCACAAAAGAGAGGCTTCATATTGTTTGTAAGATTAATCTCTTGGAATTTCAAAGATCTGGTTAGGATAGATGAGATCTGGATCTTTGATTTGATCTTTATTTGCTCTAAAAATTAGAGGCCATTTTGCTGCATTACCGTAAACTTCTTGATAACCAGCGATTTTCCAAAGGCATTCACCTTTGTATACTTTCCATTCATATGGAAGACCACGAGGTATTTTGATAACTTGATCAGGATAGATTATGTTAGGGTCTTTAATATTGTCTCTGTTAGCTCTATAGATTACTGGCCATTTAGACATGTCACCGTAAATAAAACTATACTGAGCTATTTTAGAAAGCCAATCACCTTTTACAACAGTATAATCATCTTCGTAGTATTTTGGCTTAGCAGCTTCAAGGTTACCCTCTAGATTTACAATTTTGTTATCGAGGTCAGAAAAATCATTTCTGAAATCTGGAACTTTACCCAATTTAGAACCTCTGTAATCATTATACTCAACTACAAGAGAGCGTACAACTTTCTTAGCTTTCCAAAGTTCTTTGTCTGTAAGACCATTCCAATTTGTAACTTCATTATTGAAATATTTGATTTTCTCCATAATCGAAGCAAAATCTTCTTCAGTTACTCCAAGAAATGCAAGGATGTCAGCATGAACTTTGTCATATTCGGCTTTTACAGGGACCATTTTAGCATTTAGCTCTACGATTGTAGCTGAATACTTTTCTTGATTAGCAATTGCGTCTGCTTTTCTTTGTTGCAATTCGGCAAGGTCAGTTTCAAGGTTTTCCCAATAAACTAATCTTTCTTTTTTCTTTAGATCTTTGTACTCTTCTTCAGAAAGATAAGTAACTCTTGCCTGGATCAATACGGGTAATACTAATAAAGCGATTAATGTTAATATAATAATTCTTTTCATAGTCTACTCCTATTTCCCTGATTCCAGTTCTTTTTGATACTCTTGTAAACTTTTAAGCTCAGCTTCCTGCTCTGCCAATCCAGCTTCAAGAGTTTTCATCTCGCTGTTCAATTTGTCTGCTTTCTGTTCTTCCTGAATGGCTTCTTCTTCTGCTGTATCTAATTGACCTTTCATCACTGGCGGTGGTGGAGGTGCACAAGCAGAAAGAAGGATGGAAAGAACCATTGCTACTACAAAAATTTTGATTAAATTTTTCATATCTTCTCCCTTTTTTGAATTTCGTAAAATAACATCAGTAAACTTAATTAGTTTGAATATATTATTTGTCAAGTATAAAGCTTATACATGATTATTTTACAACACATTCTTATTTTACTTATTTTGCTATAACCTTTTTTATTTGACATATTTGTTACTAAAATCATAAATATTTCATTAAATTTAAGTATGTCACTATATGGAGGGTATATGAGCAGGAAGGAACGTTATACAATCAAAACCGGAAAAGGAAAAATTATCAAGCTAACGAGTGATATTAAAGAAGCTCTAAAAATTCAAGAAGAACATAAACATGAAGGAGCTTTTGTTGAAGACAAAAAGAGCCCTAACAAACATAAAAAAGCTTTTTTCCATTAAAATATAGCCATAATAGCATCTTATATTGTATAATTTAATACTCATGAATATTGGTAACAAAAAGATTAGATTTTATGTTTTACTATCATTAATGATTGTAACTCCTATAGGATTTGCTAGTAAATTTTATAATGGATTTGGAGCTAAATGGTTCAACGACTCTTTTGGAGGATTGTTATATGAAGTTTTTTGGTGCTTAGTGATATCTTTAATTTTTATAAAAATCAAATCCTGGAAAATTGCACTATTTGTATTTATAATAACATGTGGTTTAGAATTTCTCCAACTTTGGCATCCTATATTTTTAGAAGTAATTAGAGGAACATTTATTGGAAGAACAATACTTGGGACAACTTTTGTCTCAAGTGATTTTATTTATTACCTATTTGGCTCTTTGTTCGGTTGGGTGTTACTTGAAAGAATAAAAAATTCTACAAGTTCCTAACAGACATAACAGCAATACCAACAAGAAGAGATTCACGTAATGTATATCTGTCTAACAGAATTGGATCATAATCTTTATTAAATGGCTGCAGCAAAATCTCTTTACCATCAGCAAAAGATTTCACTTTTTTTAAAGTAACTTCACCTTCTACCCTTACAACACAAATTCTTTCATCGGCAGCAACCCAGTTGTCGCATTGCTTTATAATTACAACATCACCATTAGAAATGTATGGTTCCATGCTGTCTCCGCTGGCATAAAACGCAAAGTAAGAATTAAAATCACCCGAAAGTGAATTTGTATCCATCATGATATGGTCTAGAGGTTCTGCAGAATCAATTTCTTGTGGAGATCCACAACTTACGCCATCTAGTATTGGTAAATAAAAGTACTCACGATTACCTACAGATTTAATATTCCTTGTCGGGAACATCGGACCTTCCCCTGTGATAAGCCATGTGATATTTATATTAAACGTTGTAGCTAGTTTATTTAAAAAATCATAATTTGGATTTGTCTTTCCTTTTATATAGCGGTTTATTACAACATTAGAAATACCTAGTTTTTCAGCTAAACTAATTTGAGTAAGTTCAAGTTTTTTTAGAACCTCTTTCATTCTTTTTCCAAATGGCATACGAACCCCCTGATATCATTTAACTACATAGTTAAAAAATATATATAGGGATTAACCGTCAAGTTAAAAAATAAATACTTAATATGTTTAATTTAATTAATAATACATCAACTTATATTTATGTTGTTTTCTTTGGAATCTTTAACCTCTCCAATAATGGCAGCCCATTCGATACCAGATAATTTTAAATTATTCAATAGTAAGTCAGCCTTATCTTTTGGAACGGAGATCAGCAATCCACCTGATGTTTGAGCATCATACAAAAGTGTAAGTTTATACTTAGGAATAGTATCATTTGTGATGTTTATATGTGGCTGAAAATAACGCTCGTTTCGGAAAGAACCACCCGGGAAAAATCCCAACTCAGCAAGTTCAAAAGATTCACTAATGAATGGTATTGAATTGAAATCAAGTTCAATAGAAGTATTCTTATTTATCATTTCATAAAGGTGACCCAAAAGTCCAAAACCTGTTACATCTGTCATTGCATTCACACCCAACTCAACGGAGATCTCGGATGCTGATTTATTCAAGTAACTCATATGAAACACAGCCTTATCAATAGCGCTTTGAGGTGCTTCATCAGCTTTAATTGAAGTTGTGATAACTCCCATTCCAAGAGGTTTTGTTAAAATTATTTTATCACCAGGTTTTATAGTGTTATTCCTGAGTATTTTATTTGGATGAACAGTACCGGTTACTGAAAGTCCGTATTTCATCTCAATATCTTCAATTGTATGACCACCCAATACAACACCACCAGCTTCTTTCACTTTATCCATTCCACCACGCAGGATATCATGCAAGATCTCTTTGGTTAGATGACAGCTGTCATATGCAACTATATTGAGAACTGTATTAACTTTTGCGCCCATTGCATATATGTCACTTAAACTGTTAGCTGCTGCTATCTGTCCATATACATATGGATCATCAACTACAGGTGTGATAAAATCAACAGTTTGCACTATGGCAATATCATCTGTTATCTTGTAAACACCCGAATCATCATTATCAGATCTATCGACTAAAGTTCTGTTTGATGTGGGGAAGTCTAACCCATTTAAAATTATATTTAAGTCCGCCGGACTCACTTTACCAGCTCAGCCAGCCGCTTTTACATATTGGGTTAATTTGATTATATCTTCTTTTTTATTCATTACAAATCTCCAATAATTGTGTTCAAATGATTTGAGGTTGATTTTATGTCAAGATGAATTCTAATAGATTGTTTGTTAGGAGGTTGAAAGTTAATAATGATGGAAAAGTTGAAATTATATTAGCCCTCTTTCGCAAATTTGTTTATTTATAAAGTTTTTTGTATCATAAGACTTGCCATTCGAAACTCACGAGCATTGAGAGTGAGCGAAGAATGGTGGAGCACATGGTATCAATTTTGGATCATTTAATATCATCAAGAGCTATCTGATTCACTTTAACATACTAAAAGATTATGAGAACATAATTAGAAAAATATTATTATAAACAATTATTAGTTTTCAGTGTAACGTCACAAATTTTAATTACGTCATAAGCTTATTTATTCGATGCAATTTTTTACATCAATTTGAGTCGATAATTTCTTAATTGACCCTTTACTCTCGGAAATATTTATCGTTGATTCTAGGTATAAAAAAGTATACTGGGGGCACACTCCCCAAACAAGAGAATTATATATCAAGCACGCTTATATTCTTATCACAATATTTTATATGGTTTCAATATCCAAAATTTATATCAAGCATATACTATTATAGAAGCAAATGAAAGGCTACTTAACTAATAGCATTTTTTTCTGATATTCTTTTGTCTCTGTTATGAGTTTATAGAAATAAACACCTGATGAAACCTGTTTACCAGTAACATCGTTTCCGTCCCAGATCACAGTTATAACTCCATCTGCATAAATATGAGCATTAAATATGGTTTTAACTTTTTCACCTTTTACATTATAGATAATAACCTCTACATCACTCTCTTCTTCCAGTGCAAAACTTATAGAAGTACTTGGGTTAAATGGATTGGGATAGTTTTGATATAATCCATAAACATCTGATGTAC
>JAVCCD010000287.1 GCA_030765665.1 Candidatus Tenebribacter mawsonii
AGTATCGAGTCTGAATCGGAAGAGTTTATAGAAAATCCAATTGATTTTTTCTACGAAAATCTTATTGCTTCATTTCTATCTGCTTCAGGTTTTAAAGACTTAGAACCAGTTAATACGTTTATCCGTGATCGAATACAAATGATATACGATTTTACCAAAGACAATAATTTTTCAATTTTTGTTGATAAAGCAAATTATAAAGGTATCTCAAGCGCATTTGATGATCATCCTTTAATAGATCCAGAATTATATCTTGATGGTAAATTCAAACTACCCTGGGTACATGATCTTCTAACTTTTTCTGCTTTATACAATGAATTTCCTAAAGAGATCGATCATATAATTTCCTACATATTGAATGAAGAATATCAAAAATTACCGGAAGGTTATGGCATAGTTATGGCTGGAGTTAAGCGCTATACTGTGTTAGGCTGGAACGTTTGGTTACCAGGATTTTCTGGTTTTGATATTGATGAATTTCATTTGCAAAATTTGATTACAAGAATGATTTTGATGAGTCCATTTAAAGTTGCTCGAGAAAGCAAATGGTATAAAAATTGTTTAAAACATTTAGAACAATTTAAGCAAAAAAATGGAACTTATTTATTCCCTAAAGAATATCTAAAAGAAAAAAATAACTCATACTTCATAACCGGTTCACATATGGGTCTTGGTGAAAATAGAAGATCTAAAGATGGTCTGGCGTTAGAATCTACTTTTTGGATGTTGAAATTAATAAATAATTAGATCGAAAATCACGAATAATTAACAACGAACAAAAACGAACATTAGCAATTGTCATCCTGAGCGGAGTCGAAATAAACTAAATTTGTTAGAGATACAAGAGGAATTATATTAGCCACAAAAGATCATTTAATGAGTAATCCAAAGAAATCAAAACCTCATACTGTAATTCTAGGTGCTGGTGCTAGTCGACAAGCATTTTTGGATGGAGATGCAAACGGAAGAATGGTTCCTCTAATGACTGATTTAATTAAAATTCTTGAGTTAGAGAAGGTTTTTAAAGAAAAAAATATTGAATTTAAAGGTAAGGATTTCGAGAAAATTTAGACAACAATTTCTGTTTTAGATTCTAAATCAGAAATATTAGAGATAATTGATAAAAAAGTTCGAGCTTATTTCAATAATCTCAGTTTACCCAAGCAACCAACATTATATGATCATTTACTTTTATCTCTGAGAAGAAAGGACTTTATTGCAACGTTCAATTGGGATCCCTTTTTGTATGATGCTTATTTTAGAAATGTTGATAAATTCCCCTTACCTAGAATAATACATTTGCATGAAAATGTTCTCGATTGGATTAAAATGAAATTTTCAATTAAACGTATAAATAACAAAGTATAATAACTTGAGATGATTACATAACAATAAAATTAGAACGCCAACTGACACAACCATCGTTACAAACTTAGCTGTAATGTTCTTGCTTTAATAAGTTCTATTAATTCTTCTTTTTTATTTTCCGACAGAAAACTTTTACATATGAAATCAAGTGCAACTGGAATTATTCTTTCAAATTTTTCAAATACATTATTAAACTGTTTTTCATTCAAACTGATATTATTAGAATAAATCTTAAAATCTTTTCGTTTTAAATTACTTTTTTTTTCATTTATTGTTAAAGCCGATTCTTCTGGATCTTTTTTTTGAGGAATTACTAACCTTGTTGAAAGAAGATCATAAGCTGGAGAAAGCATATTTAAATTATGCTCGAAAATCAAAGAAAAATTCTTGAGATGCATATCAGCATTGCCAATAAGAAATGAAAATAAGGTGATTTCAAACAAAGTGAGAGCATCAAGCATCGGATTAGAAGAATATTTTTTTACAACTTTTGTAACCTGTTCCATCGAACCTTTATATTTATCTTCAGTTAATCTTTCTGAAAGCTGGCAGAGATCTTCCATTGGAATTTTTCCATTTTTTCGGATTCTATCTATTCTCCTGGTAATATATGCAAGCTCACCGGATTTCAATGGTATGAGAGCATGAGGAACTGTTTTTATGCCAAATATTTCTGCTAGGTGCATAATTAAATCTTCATTTTGAGGAAGTTCAGGATATTTTGTTACAGGAGGTTTTAGAATGTAATCTCCCCATAATCCCACTAAAGTAAAACGATTGCCTTCTTTCCGTTTTTTTTCGATTTGCAAGGAAAGTTTTGTCTGAACTCCAGGAACTGTGACACTTCTCTCAATTATATTTTTTGCTAATTTACTTAAATCGGATTTTGCATAAGATAAAGTTGGGGCGACTTCAAATCCAAAAAATTTTTTACTACATTTTTTATGATATAAAATGTCATTTCCTTCACTAATTTCAGCATAACAATATAAGCATTTATTCATTTGATATTTCCTCAATCGGAATAATACTAACTACACCAATACAGTCCTTACAGCAGGTTAAAAGTAAGCCCATCCTATCCCTAATATTCAGCTTCCATACGTCTTCCGCTATATTCAGAAGCCATCCTTCAGGAATAAGTCCGTCAAAAAAAGGGAATAATGTTTTGCTTTTATAAGGTTCTTTTCTTACTGGTAAAGTAAGACTTACAGGTTTTGCATTTTCTCCTTGTAAATACTCCTCTTCATATCTGAATAAATATCCTTCATCTGTTTCAGAAATAATTCCTGCAAACAGATCTTGATAAAAAACTTTTGCCATTCTACTCATCTTCGTACTCATTTTTTATTGGACCCATTTGGTAACCGAAAAGCACTAATACA
>JAVCCD010000206.1 GCA_030765665.1 Candidatus Tenebribacter mawsonii
GATTTATAATATTCACCTTTGCACCAGAATTGTTGAAGATTTTCAAGTTTAATATCGATACCAACCATCTCAGCAATTTTATCAGAATGCAATCCGGCACAATTAATAATTGTTTTTGCTTCAAATACTTCACCGTTTGCAAAATTAACAAGATATCCTTCAGCTAATGTATCAATCGAAATAACTTCCATATCATAAACAATGAATGCTCCATTATTTTCAGCTTCACTTTCCAGTTTTTGCATAAGTTTATGTGAATCAATTATTCCTGTTGTTGGTACTTTTAATGCATATTCAGCTTTTATTTGCGGTTCAATTTTTTTACACTCAGATTCATTTATAATCTGTAAATTTGGAACACCATTTTTCTCACCATTGATCTTTAGTTCTTCCAATATGGATAATTCCTTTTTGTTATTGGCTACAATAAGTTTGCCACAGTTTCTAAAAGGAATATTCTTTTCTTTTGCAAATTGATAAAGTTTTTGAACTCCATTAACGCATAATCGAGCTTTTAGTGAACCTTTAGGATAGTAAATTCCTGAATGCATAACTTCGCTGTTTCTGCTGCTGGTGTGTCTTCCAAAGCTCTCTTCTTTTTCAACAAGTACAATATCTTCACACTCTTTTGCAAGTTCTCTTGCAACAGACAATCCAATCACACCCGCACCAATAACTAAGATATCAACATGTTCCATTAGCTCTCCTTAAAATTGGAATTTAGTTTATTTTAATATTATCGATAAGCCTGGTATTTTCAATTACAATCGCAAGTGCAATTCTTGATCCACTTACAATATTTGTGATATGCTCCAATGTATTCGGATCAAAGGCTTCGATGTAATCTATCACACCTTCATTGTCTTCTATCAAATCAGTCATTTGAGCAATTATTTCGTCAGAGGATTGTATATTCTCATTAAACAATTTCTGTGCCAGCAAAAGCGATTTATTTAAACAAAGTGCTTTTTCTCTACCAATTTTTGTTAAATACTTGTTACGTGAACTTAAGGCGAGACCGTCTCTCTCTCTTTTAATGGAACATCCAACTATCTTTGTTTTAAAGTTTAGATCTTTTACCATTTGCCTAAGCACAACTAATTGCTGAAAATCCTTTTCACCCATGAACATGAAGTCAGGCTCAATAATGTTCATTAACTTTGTTACTATAGTTGTAACCCCGCGAAAATGTGTTGGACGCGATCTTCCGCACAAAACTTGAGTAATTTTATCTACATTCACCCATGTTTTAAAATCATTGGGATACATTTGTTCATTAGTTGGGAAAAAGATGTAGTCAACATCTAATTCAGTTAGTAATTTAATATCACGTTCAATGTTTCTAGGATAGTTACTTAGATCTTCGTTTGCACCAAATTGAGTTGGATTTACAAAAATACTTACAATAATTACATCCGAAATTCTTTTCGCTTCTTTTACAAGGCTCAGATGCCCTTGATGTAAGAAACCCATAGTTGGAACAAAGCCTACTTTTCCAATCATTTGTCTGCATATTGTAGACATTTCTTCAATAGAATTTATGAGTATTGGAATCATTTTACTAGGTAGTACTTCTTGTTTTCATCGTCTTCAACTACGAGTATAGTCTGAGAATAATTCTTCAGTTCCTCTTCATCCAATAAACCATAACTAGCAATTATCACTTTATCATTTATGCTAACTAAACGTGCAGCTGCTCCATTAACGCCGATAATACCGGAATTGGCTTCACCTTCCAATACATATGTTGAAAATCTACTTCCGTTGCTAATATTGTAAATATCAACTTTCTCGCCGGGTAGTATTCCTGTTTTATCTAAAAATATTTTATCAATTGTAATGCTGCCAACATAGTTAAGATCACGCATTGTAATATTAGCGCGATGTATTTTTGATAAAAGCATTGTTCTTTGCATTTATCCTCCAATTATTCTACAAGATTTATTGTGTTTTGCAAAATGGAAATATTGGTGTCTTTCTGAGGACGAACCTACATAGTCATTCGACGAAGAATCTCATTATAAAAGGAGATCCTTCTTGAGAACAACGTACAGAAATACTTCAGGATGACAAAACACTCTATTATACAAATTCCTTTCTACAAAACTAATTTCAAATATTTTGTAATAAACTTTTTTGTAAACTAATTTTAGGTTTCTTCAATATCTTCCTTCCAATTTAAAGCTGTTAGCTTACCCTTTTCTTCGTTAACAGTTTGAAGTAGAATAGCTCCAGCAATGAAGAACAGACCAACTGAAAGGATCGCCCATTTCTGATCTCCGGTTATCCGAGATACTTCTCCATAAACTAGCGGACCTAGAATTGAAGCAATGCGTCCTGTGACAGAATAGAAACCAAAGAATTCTGTCATTTTTGCATCAGGAGTAAGAAGTACAAGCATTGCTCTACTGCTAGATTGACTCGACCCAATAGCAATTCCCGCCAGCATTCCAATTAAATAAAATTCATTAACACTTTTACACAAAAATACCCAAATTACTACTGCGATCCAAATTACAAGTGTTATGCTAATTGTTTTTTTTGCACCAATTTTATCGAAAATATAACCAAAGATAAAAGCTCCGATCATCGAAGTAACATTTGCAATCACAAAATAAGTGATCAATTGCTTTGTATCCATTCCAAATTTGGTTGCTCCGTAGATCGCCCCAAAACTGATAACAATTATAATTCCATCATTATAAATAAGATAGCTAATGATAAATTTAATAAGTTCTCTGAAATCTTTAATATTCTCAGTAGAGTTTTTTATACGTTTAAATGCGGTTCTAAAGTAATTTGTTCTCTTAGAAGGCTTCTTCACTTCTTTTAGAAGAATGAAAGTTGGAATTGCAAATATTCCAAAGAAAGCTGCTACAGTTGGGAACACAAGGCGAATCCAATTATTGTGAACAAGCGGCAGCATGAGCAGCAGTGCAATGAGTCCTCCAATGTACCCTACAGCCCATCCCCAACCAGAAACCTTACCTATTTCTTCACGAGGGGCAATATCAGGAAGAAGTGCATTATAAAACACATTTCCGCTATTGAAGGCAAAATTTGCTATGATGAAGAAAAACATTCCTTTAAAAATATCACCTGCTTGAACAAAAAATAAAAGTGCTGTAAAAATAACTGTTAAATAACAGTTGTAAAATAGGAACTTCTTCTTTGCTCTTGAGAAATCTGCTACTGCTCCGAATATTGGTGCAGTTGCGGCAACCATCAGCATTGAAATGCTGATAGCTCTTCCCCATAAAGCTGTCCCAAGTTCACCCTGATTAACTACAACATCCCTAAAATATACACTGTAGATCACAGTTACAATAATGGTTGTAAATGATGAGTTGGCAAAATCATACATCATCCAGCCAAAAATACTTTTATTCAATTTCACTTGTTTTCCTTATCACATCATTCAAATCAATTTCGGGTAATCCAAATGATCTATAATTTGTAATATTCGGTGTTGCTATAAATATTTGATGCTTTCCTTTAAGCATTTCGATAATTCTTTGGGTTCTCATCTTATCTAAATCTGCCAGAACATCATCAAACATTAAAATTGGCGTATCATCATCTTTTTCTTTGATGAGTTCTGTCTGAGCTAATCTCATGGCAATTGCTATAGATCTTTTCTGACCCTGAGAGCTATATTTTCTTGCAGAATGAGTGTTAATGAAAAGTTCAACATCATCAAGATGCGGACCAGCAAGTGTTCTTTCCTGATATTTCTCTTGGTCTTCGATCTGAAGTAAATAATCTATAATATTACTCATTATATCTTCACTATCATTAGGAAAAGAATATTTATATTTTGTACTTAAATTCTCTTTTTCACCGCTTATTTCTTTATAATAGTCTTCTAATAATGGTGCAAAGTTAATTAAATATTTTTGCCGGAAACTTATAATCTTAGTTCCTGCCATAGCAAATTGTTCATCCCAAACTCTCTTTTCATTGCTGGAGTAATCTGTTTTAAACAATGCATTTCGTTGCTTTAGAATTCTTTTGTAGTTCCTTAAGTGTTCAATATAATCAAATGAATATTGAGAGATAGCTTGATCTATAAAATTTCTACGGTAAACGGGTGATCCAGAAATAATTTCTATGTCGTTTGGAGAAAAATAAATTACTTTTAAGTATTTATAAAGTTCGCTAATTCTTGCAATGTTACTTTTATTTATCTTAATTATTTTCTTTGCTTTGTCCGATGCTGCTTCAAAGAAATGTGATTTGTTTTTGATTGTAAAATCGGCTTCTAAACGAAAAAATGCTTTTGAGAAATTTATCAATTCCAGATCCTTTGTAGTCTGAAAAGATTTCCCAAAAGCAAAGTAAGATATAGATTCCAGAAGATTTGTTTTTCCAATCCCATTCTCTCCAATTATCAGGGCACCTTCCGGAAAAAAATTTAATTTAATGTCGGAATAATTACGAAAATTCTTTATCTTGAGTGAAGATATCAGCAACCTAAACTAACCGAAGTGGCATTAACAAAAATCTTGCCTCAAAATCTTCTTTCGTCTCAGTATTAAAGAAAAGAGCAGGTTCGTTTGATTTTCCCATTCTAATTTCTATCTCATCCGATTCTATAACAGAAAGTATTGCAATAAGATATCTATAATTAAATGCGATTGTTAATGGCTCACCAGAATATTTAAGATTTTCAAGTTTTTCATTGGCTTCACCTTCTTCACGCTTAACACTACTAATTATAAGTGAGTTATCGGCGATATCCATTTTTATTTTGAATGTCTCTTCAGATGCTAGTAGCGAAACTCGTTTTACAGCTTCACGTAGTTTTTTCTTATCAATTACTAGAACGTTATTGTTATTCAAAGGAATTGCCTTTGTGTAATCTGGAAATCTTCCTTCTATAATATGTGTAAAGATTGTGTAGTTTCCATATGCGAACATTACGCGATTTGATTCAATCAATACTGCAATATCAGGGAGGTCATCTGTAATTATTTTTTCTAGGAATAAGAAGCCTTTGGTTGGAATTATCTGTTCCACGGGTTGGGGTAAGTCAATTTGTTTCTTAAGTTTAAATTCAGCAATTTTTTTACCATCTGTTGCAACCATTAACTGAGAGTCTGCAGCCATCTTCCAAAAAATACCTGAAAATATTGGACGGTTAATTTCTGATGAAACTGCAAAATGTGTATTGTCGATCATTTTTTTAAACATTTTTGCATCTAAAGTAATAACATTAGATAAATCTTTTTGCGGTACCAATGGGAACAGGCTACTTTCTGCACAAAGTAAACTAAATTTAGATTGTTCACATTGTATTTTTAATGTATCTTCATTAACTATAAAGTGTACCATAAATTCTGGAAGTGAATTAATGATTTCATTAAGATTTTTAGCTGATATTGCAACTTTACCGCTTTCAGATATATTTGCTTCGAATTCTACAACTACAGTAATTTCTAAATCTGTAGCAGTAAATCTAATTATGTTGTTCTGCTCATCAGCTTCTATTAAATAATTTGTAAGTATGGGCATTGTATTTTTACTGGGTACAATATTATAAAGATATTGAATTTGAGCCTGTAAATCTACTTTTTCAATAGAAAATTTCATATTATCCTCTTTACATTTTAATATTTGTTAACTAAATAAACAATTAATAAAATAAAAGCAAGAGTAAAAACTCTTGCTTTTATTTGCTAAATAATTTTTTACTTAACAGCGTCTTTAAGTTTTTTACCAGCTTTGAAAACTGGAACATCACGAGCAGGTATTTGAATTTTTTCTTTTGTTTGAGGATTAACACCTGTACGAGCATTTCTGTGGTTAACTTTAAAGGTACCAAAACCTACTAAGGAAACTTTGTCACCTTTCTCTAATGCGAGTGTAATACCATCAATAATAGCATTTAATGCGAGATTTGCAGCTTTTTTTGTTACACCTGCTTCTTCAGCAATCTTAATAATCAAATCTTGTCTGTTCATTCATATCCTCCTTATTTATTGGGTTAACGAACATGCATTTAGTTTTTCCTTTTGCGAAATATCTTGTCAATAAAAAAATCTATAGATAGCCATTTTTAAAGGGTTATTTATGATTTATAATGCCTGTATATTTTAATTATATTGTTATGTAAGAAGCGTTAACTCATTAATTTACAAAATGTTAAGATGAAGGATGAGTAAAGGTTAATCATTATATTATTTTTATAAATAAAAAAGGTAATTGCATTTCATTAAAAAATAAGCACTTCCAGTGTTTTAATTCTATTTAATAGATAGTAGTTCGTGAATTTTGATTACTATCTTCTTTCCTTTAACTGTTGCATCATCAATATATTTTGCATTGATTTTGTCTTTAGCCTGTTCAAATGTGCTCTCGCTGATAATGATATTGTTCTTTGTTTCATAGTCTCTTGTAAGAGCTTCAATCCTAGCACCTGCATTCATATTATCGCCAATTGCTGTATAATCAAAGATTTGTTCAGATCCTAGATTTCCAACTGTTACTACACCAGTATTGATACCAATTCCAATTTCAAATGGATCTCGATTTTCTGATTTCCATTTCTCTTGTAATTCATCCATTCTTTGTCGCATCTCCATTGCAGCATTACAAGCATAAAATGCATGGTCATCAAGTTCTACGGGTGCTCCAAAAATTGCCACGATCTCGTCTCCAACGAATTTGTCTAAAGTTCCTTTATTTTCTGTAATTATATCAACCATTTCAGTTAAATATTCTCTAAGAATATCTACTGTTTCTTTAGGAGAATGACTTTCTGTATATGGTGTAAAAGATACAATATCAGAATATAACACAGTAACTTCCTTTTGAACGCCCCCATATTCTAACTTTTTTGGATCTCTTATAAGTTCTTCAACCAATTCAGGTGCAATATATTGCCCAAAAGCTTGTTTGATAAATTTTCTTTCTTTTACAGTTTGAACATATTGAAAAACCAAACCGACAATATATATTATAATAATAAGAATCGGGATTTGTAATATTGGTACCAATATTTGTTCAGTACTGAATAAGAAATAAGAAATCCATATAAATCCAATAATAAAAACAATATTGATAAAAACTGAAACTGTTGGTTTAATTATTGAATTAAAGATAAAGAGTAATATTGTAATTAAAAACGTAAATAGAAGATATGGGATAATTGGAAACCTTGTCAGATAATCGCTTCTTAACACAGTCTCAATAAAATTTGCATGAATCTCTACACCAGGCATTAACTGATTGTTTTCGGAAAAGAATGGTGTATGATGAGTATCATGAAACTCTACTGAAGTTAGCCCGATAAGAACGATCTTATTTTTAAATTTATCCGCAAGTTGGTAATATTGATCGAGATCTGTATCCA
>JAVCCD010000265.1 GCA_030765665.1 Candidatus Tenebribacter mawsonii
GTTCCAAGAATTCATATATTCAGCGAAGGGGAAGATGCTTGGACTGGTGGTTTGAGAATTCAAGCCGATCTTGTAATTGAAATTAATATCAGCGATGATCTTATTAACGATAATTAAGAATAGGGAGAAATGAAATGAAAAAAATAGTAATAACAACAATCGTGCTAACATTAAGTTTAGCCTTATTCGGAAATTATGATTTCTTCCCAGAGAATCCTGCGAATAATGCAGACAGACCCTATTCACAGATTCATATACCTTTTACAACATACGAAATGAATGTAAATAATTCTATCTTGAGATTTGATGATATGCTGATGTTTCAAACAGAGCATCAACTTACCAATAGCGAGAAAAGTGTTATCACAGCAGATGATTTTATTCTAGATTTTAATACTTCTTATGATTTATTAAATTTTGGTCATAAATATTGGAACTTTGATTTTGGTTTTAAATCATTTGGTAATATTGAGATATTAGATAAAATGTACTCTAATCTGGTTATCTATGGTAATGATACAAATAGACCATATGAAAGTAACACAGGTGAAGGGAGCGAAGTTTTCTCATTTTGGAGAGCAACTTTAGATTATGCATATCCAAAAGGGCTTAGTTTTGGGATGATCCCTGGTTTATTCCCAGAGAATGAAAGTAGCTCTTTTGTTGAATACTTGAGAGATATGACTCTTTATGTTGGAGCAAATATTAACCTAGATTATTCTATGATGTATGCTTCAATAGATGAAAGTTCTCAAGAATTTGGCTCAATGGATGATAGCCTTTATTACCATTACAAAGCTCATTTTAAATATTCTGATGAGGGATCAGTTGGAAGGCTTACTCCATCTTTTGGATTTGGAGTTAAAGCTAGAATTTTTAATGGGAATTTCTATGCGAAAATTGATGACATTTTTATGCAGTTGAATTATAAGAATCTTGCTGGTGGTTGGTATGATAAATACTACAGAAATGACCTATTATATTTTGACGAAGACTACGAAGCAATTGAAGAAACATTTGCTGAAGATGACTCTACAAGAGTAAAAAACCGTTATGTGAAATTTAGTCCAAGTGTTAGCGTTGGAATGGATTATATGATCTTAAAGGATTTACAAATCATGGCTAAATATATTAATAACCAGCATTCTTACAAGAATGGATTTTCTTTTGGTGCAGGTTATCAATGGCGATGGTTACCTGTCCAGGCTGTAATTGGATATGATGAAAATATTTATTATGAATTCAAATCTGGATTAATATTTGATAGATTTGAGTGGGAAACAGGAGCTACATTCTATCATGGATTTTTCCGTTATGGAAAAGGTTTAGGATTGAGTTCATCAATGAAGATAAAATTCTAAAGTAACAAAGTAAATATTAAACAGCCTGTCTATAAAACGGGCTGTTTTTTTATAATAATCCCCATCTCTTTCTTAAGAATAATTCGGTGCAAAATGCAAGTATAAAAATAATAATAACATACCATTTTTTGTATATAGGAACCTCGTAACGTACCCTTAAAATCTTTCTTTCTAATTCGGATATTTTAAGATCAGAAGCATTATATAGTACTTTCCCATTAGTTTTATTTGAGATATAAGATAACAAGGATAGGTTTATTCCAGTGTCTCTGTTTTCAGATGAATTTTTGGAAATCATGAATTCACCTTCTGTAACTAATTTTGAGATATTATCAGTGATTACATATTTATAATTCCCAGCATAAAGGGCTGAAAGTATTGCAAAGTGTTTGTTATTTTTATTTAGCATAAAACCATGATGAACAAGTGTTCCTGCAGAATTTGTAACTGAAATTTCTGCGTTCATTTCAGTAATTGGAGTAAGCCTTTCATCATAAGCGTGAAGATCAATATTTATATCTTCACCAAGAAAATACGAGTTTTTCTCAAGTGACGCATAAAAACGTTGAGAGTTTGTTTGACCTAACCACGAAAAAATATTATGAATAAAATTATTATAACTATCTCCCGAATTCCACAGTTGCCATTTCCAAAGATCAAGGAAAACAAAATTTAAGATCTTTCCTTTCCCATTATTAAGGAATAATATTCCGGGGCTTTTCTCTTCGTTAGTCATTCTTGCAAGAACTTTAGCTTGAATTTTTGAACGAACATTATAATATGAAACAGGTGGAATGTTTTTGAAATCTTTTTTTTCAATTGATGAGAATGTGTTAAATTGCTCACTTTGATTTGTAAGTGTGAATGAAGATTTTAAATTTCTATCTAAACTATATGAAGTTGTAGGTGAAATATTTTCAAATTCTTTTATTGGTTTACCAATAATAAAAAGTCCTCCACCATTTTTTACAAATCGTTCAATTATGGTAACTTCATTTTTTGAAAAAAATAAGTTACCATTATTAATCAATGTAAGGACATTAATTTCGTTAATTTCAGTCTTAAGCTGGGTGAAATTTTCAGCAGATCTAAATTCATCATTCTTCAGTACAAACTTGCTCTGCCAGTGTGTATCACGATTTATTGCGTCAACTATAAAACTTGCTTCCCAAGTTAGATTGTCGGAAATTAGTAAGCATTTAGAGCGGTCACGCTTTACTTGAATTGCGCTATTTACAATATTATTATCAGTATTTATTTCGGTTGAGTCAGCAGATATTCTAACACAGATGGGCGTGAAACTACTATTTGCAAATGATGCATCAAAAGTTAGTTGAAGAAATTCTTTATTATCAAGATCGATCACTCTCTCGTTGACGATTTTATCTTCAGAAAGTAATTCAACTTTCGCCTTCCCGTAATAATTCTCAGAAATGATATCAACAACTATAGGTGTGATTTCATTTCTATAAACGGACTTATTGTGATTGACTTCAGAAATTCTGAGATCAAAAGTATTCGATTTATAATTGGGATTAAAAGTATGAATTGGAATATTTTGATTCTCAATAATTTCAAGATCTTCATCAATAAACCATCCATCTGAAAGTAAAATAATCGCTTCAATATTATCAGGATTAATTTTTTTAAAAGTCTGTAACAATGTTTTAGTAATATTTGTAGATATTTTGTTACCCTCAATACCATCTGCAAAATCTAATGTTATAATTTCAAGATCTTCAGATACTAAATTTTTTTCAATTTCGGTCTGGATATTTTTGAAAACTTCGAGTTTTGATGCTTCCTCCCCAACTTGGTGCATACTTTCTGATACATCATTTAGAATAATAATGAATGGTTTAATTATTTTACTTTTAAAGTAATATAAAACTGGGTTTAATAAGAGTAAAAGCAAAATGATTACCGAGATTGTTCGCAAACTGATCAATAATATTTTTCTCCAACCTTCAATGTTCGGGACAGTTTTTTTATAAAATAATGAAATGAGTATTATTGAGAACGAAATTAATAATATTATCATATTTACCAGTTTTCATCCGGTTCAGAATCTGAATAGTTAAAATTATCTTTCTTCAAATTTTTATTAATTCTAATAGGAAGCTCTTTCAATCCAAGCTCTATTTTAATTTGCTTCAGCATCTTAGAATCAAATCCTCTAAATAAAGAAATATCCTTAAAAGAAATTTCTAAAGTTTTAGCTTGGGAGCTACTAAGAATTCTATTTTTTAACATTTCCGCTCTTACTAATTCTCCAAATGAATGATGATAAGGACCCGCAATTATATTAGCTGCTTCAATATCGGAATGTAATCCAACCTTGATTACAGAAATGTCTTTTTCTTTAAATTTTCGTATCATTTTTGATGTTACAAAAATTGATTTTTCTAGTGTAAGAGGAACGTAATTCCCTTCATTAAACCAATTTTCCAATTTAGTATTTTTTAGTACAATCGTTGGATATATCCTCACAAAATCAGGTTTTAATGTAATCGTGATTTCAATTGTTTCATTGAGAGTATCAGCATTAAATCCAGGAAGCCCTGGCATTAATTGAATGCCAAGTGTAAATTTATTCTTCTGTATTAGATTGCATGTCTCTATTGCAATCTGGGGTGTGTATCCTCTTCCTGTTGTAGCTAGAACGTTATCAGAAAAACTCTGGATTCCTAATTCTATAGTACTAACGTTGTTTTTCTTACAAAAATCTAAAATTTTTTGATCCACAGAATCTGGTCTGGTAGAAATTCTAATATGGGTTAATGGATCTTTGTATTCATTTACAGCATCAAAATATTCTTGCTGGAGTTCTCTTGATAATTTTGTAAAGGTCCCCCCAAAAAAAGCAATCTCTTTCTCTTCTGATTTGTTCTTTTTACAAAATTTGCTTACATTCTTACAAATAGATTGAGCTGAAGGTGGCTTACTTTTTGTAATAGTTTCTTGATCACAATAAACACAATTGAACGGGCATCCAAGATGTGGGATGAAAATCGGATATATTTTCATTTCACTAGAAGTTTAAAGTCGTAACTTTTTGCAGGCATGTTTTGCTGCATCCTGTTGTGCTTCTTTCTTGCTATTACCAGTTCCTGAACCGTAAATTTCATCTTTTATTGAAACTTGAATAGTAAAAATTTTTTCATGCTCTGGTCCCTCAGCTTTTAGAATAAGGTAATCTGGAGTTGCATGAAATTCAGCTTGAGTATACTCTTGAAGTTTACTCTTATAATCGGCAAGATGTCCTTTTTTCAAGTGTTTAGAGTAATCCATCATTATAAATTTTTTAATAAAGTTTCTTGCTTTTTCGATGTTACCATCAAGATAAATTGCGCAAATTAAAGATTCCATAGTATTCGAAAGTACCGAATTCAATCCACCCTTTCCAGCAGAATCTATATTGAATATTATGTATTCTTTAAGTTTCAATTTGCTTGAAATCAGCGCCAGCATTTTTCTAGAAACGATCTTAGATTTTAGTTTAGAAAGTTCACCTTCCGAATATTCTGGAAATTCAAAAAATAGCTCTTCTGAAACTATTAAGCCTAAAATGGAATCCCCTAGAAATTCCATTCTTTCATAAGGTGATCCATTATTACTAAATGGTTCACGTGATGTATGTGTAAGAGCTGCAATTAAAAGAGATGGATTGCCAAATGTATAGTTAATTATTTTTTGAAATTTCTTTAATTCTATACTTTCAGAATCTTTAGCCGATATCTGTGAAATTAGAGATTTGATTATATTTTTCAAAATGCAATATTGTGAACCAACTTATACTGGGTCACTTTTTAATTAACAAATTTTTTAAAGATAACTACTCCATTATGACCACCAAAACCAAGAGAATTACTTAGTGCATAATTCACTTCCATTTCAATAGATTCATTCGGGATATAATCAAGATCACAGGCTGGATCTGGATGTTCGTAGTTAATTGTTGGGTGCAATTTTCCGGTAGTAATCGATTTACAACAAACAATTGCTTCGATACCTGCAGCAGCACCTAAAGTATGACCTGCCATAGATTTTGTTGAGCTAATCTTTACTTTTTTGGCATAATCACCTAAAATTGTTTTAATAGCGGAAGTCTCATTTGGGTCATTTAAGGGTGTTGAAGTACCATGTGCATTTATATAATCTATATCTTGTGGTGTTATTCCAGCATCATTTATTGCTAATTGCATTGCACGTGCTCCACCTTCTCCATTTTCTGCAGGAGCAGTTATATGGAAAGCATCACAAGTTGCACCATAACCTACTACCTCTGCATAAATTTTTGCACCACGATTAAGGGCGTGTTCCATTTCTTCTAAAATTATAACACCACCACCCTCAGCCATGATAAACCCATCACGCTCTTTATCAAAGGGACGACACGCTTTTTGCGGTTCATCGTTGTTAGTAGAGAGTGCCCTCATTGAACAAAATCCTGCCACAGCTAAAGGTGTAACAGATCCTTCAGCACCACCTGTAACCATTATATCAGCATCTCCATATTGAATTGAACGGAATGCTGTTCCAATCGAATGGTTTGCTGAGGCACAAGCAGACGAGATGTTGAAATTAAGAGCTCCAAGTTTATATTGAATTGCAATTTCTGCCGAAGCAATATTAGAGATCATTTTTGGAATAAAGAAAGGGCTTATCCGTCTCGGACCTTTTCTTTCCATTTTATAAGCTTCGGTTTCGAATGTGAGCATACCACCAATTCCAGAAGACACGATAACTCCAGCGCGGTTATGATCAAATTCAACATCATTCAACCCAGATTCTTCGAAAGCTTCTTTTGCAGCGATTAGAGCATATTGTGTATAATGATCCATTTTCTTAATTCTTTTCTTTTCAAAATATTCATTTGGATCATAATTTTTTATCTCACCTGCAATTCTGCTCGTATACTCTTCAGTGATTTCAAATTTTTTAATGTGATCAATACCGGATTTTCCAGCAAGGAGATTGTTCCACGTCTCTTCAACATTATGTCCAACAGAATTAATTGTTCCCATTCCGGTGATGACAACTCTTCGTTTACTCATAATTACCTCAAAATTTGGATAATAATATGGTGGAGCTATAAACAATAACTCCACCCCAAATATAAATTAATCTAATTGTTTTTGAAGATATTCAATTGCTTTTCCAACAGTTGTTAGACCTTCTGCATCTTCATCGGCAATATCAATATCAAATTCTTCTTCAAATTTCATGATAAGTTCAACAGTATCAAGAGAATCCGCTCCAAGATCTTCAATGAAGCTTGCCTCTAAAGTTACTTCACCAACCTCAACACCTAATTCTTCTACAATAAGATCAATTACTTTTGCTTTAATGTCCATTATTTCCTCCTTAATTTTTACTACATTATCAAGCCACCATCCACCTGGATGGTTTGACCTGTTATATATCCAGCTTCATCTGAAGCCAGGAACACGCATAAGTTTGCAACATCCGTTGCTGTACCCATTCTAGATAATGGGATTGCAGCTGAATAATTGTCTATAATTTCTTGTGGTAATTTATCTGTCATTTCTGTTTGGATGAAACCTGGTGCAACTGCATTTACTCTAATATTTCTTGAAGCAAATTCCTTTGCAGATGATTTTGTAAGTGCTATGATCCCACCTTTGGATGCAGCATAATTTGCCTGCCCCGCATTTCCCATCAAGCCAATAACTGAAGCTATGTTCACAATTATACCTGAACGATTTTTTAACATATATCTACTAACTTTTTGAGTACAAATGAATGTTCCCTTTAGGTTCACATTAATAACAGCATCCCAATCTGATTCCTTCATCTTCATGAGCAAGCCATCTTTAGTAATTCCAGCATTATTAATCAGGATATCGATTTTTCCAAACTCTTTATGGATCTCTTTGAAAATGGATGCTATTTCTTCAGAATTTGTGACATCTGCGGTAAAACCAATAGCCCTGTTACCTATGTCATCAATTTGTTGTACTGCTGTATCCACTGCTTTTTTATCAAGATCTATAATAACAGAAGTTGCTCCATGCTCGGATATTTTCTCAGCAATACTGAAACCAATACCCCTAGCAGCTCCTGTAATGATCGCAACTTTATCTTCTAAACGTTTCATAACGACTCCAAATCAATTTTTCTTAATTCAAACGTCTCGATCGTGTCGATACTTATAACTTTAACATTCTTGTCAATTTTCTTTAACATTCCAGCAAGTACTTTTTTGGGTCCGAATTCAATAAATGTGTCAACACCATCTTCTATCATAAACTTGATAGAATCAACCCAGAGAACTGAAGATGTAACTTGTTTTGCAAGGTTTGTTTTAATTTCCTCAGTATTAATTACTGGTTTTGCATTTACATTGGAAACAACTGGAATTGTAGTTTCATTAAAATTAATTTTGTTCATTTCGTCTGCAAGCCATGTTGCTGCTTTTTGAATTAGAGGAGAATGGAAAGGACCTCCCACAACAAGTGGAATAACTCTCTTAGCCTTTCTTTCCTTTGCAATTTCACAAGCTTTATCAACTCCTGCTTTAGAACCTGAAATCACAGTTTGTACAGGTGTATTAAAATTGGCAGCTATTACAATATCAACCTTAGAAGCTTCTTCGCAAATGTCTTTAACGTCTTCAGGAGAAAGACCAATGATAGCTGCCATGGCAAAAGGTTTATCTTCATTTGCTTTAATCATGAATTCTCCACGTTTATGAACAAGATACATAGCATCTTCTAACGTAAGAACTCCATTTGCAACCAGAGCGGAGAACTCTCCTAATGAATGCCCAGCGACATAGTCTGGAGTAATATTAAATTCATGAAGAACAGTTTTCATTGCTGCAATACTATGGAATAAAATTGCCGGCTGAGTAAATTTTGTTTCCTTTAGTTTATCTTCTGGTCCATCAGACATAATTCTATATAATGCAGTGTTATTATTATTATCAAAATTCTCCAGAATATTCTTAAGTTCGGTATTGCTTTCTATAAAATCCATAGCCATGCCAATGTATTGAGCACCTTGACCAGGGAAAATAAACGCTGTTTTAGCCATTTGTTTACCTCTATTATTAAATTCTTAGCAATAGGCTTCCAGATGTTAGCCCTGCTCCAAAAGAAGCAAGAAGTACCAGATCACCATGACGGATCTTCCCACTTCTAATTGCTTCATCTAAAGCCATAGGAATGGTTGCAGCGGAAGTATTTGCATATTTTTCTATATTTACGATTACTTTTTTCTCATCGATCTTTAATTTTTTTCCTAAAGCCTGGATAATTCGTAAATTTGCTTGATGTGTTATTAACCAGTCAATTGAATGTACATCAAGGTGATTTCTTTTCAGTACAATGTCACAAGCGTTGTACATGGAACGTACAGCATTTTTAAAGATTTTATTGCCCTCCATATATACTGTATGAAGGTTTTCTTCAACTGATTCATTAGTCGCAGGCATGCGTGAACCACCAGCTTTCTGAATCAATAAATCATAATGTGTACCATCAGCAGAAAGTTCTGAATCTATGAATCTGGAAATGTCCTTTTCTTCAGAGCGGGATATTATTGTCGCTCCAGCCCCATCCCCAAATAGAATACACGTTCCACGGTCTTTCCAATTAGTTACTTTGGTTAATATTTCAACACCTATTACCAGAATGTTCTTTGCAACTCCATTTTCAATATATTGTTTGGCAATATTAGAAGCATATATCCACCCTGTGCAACCAGCTGAAACATCAAAGGCAGGAAAATCTTTTAATCCTAACTTTTGTTGAATAATGCAGGCGGTTGAGGGGAATGGATGATCGCCGGAAATTGTTGCTACAATAATCATATCAATATCTTTGCTTCTAATGCGAGCAGCTTCAATAGCTTTTAATGTTGCGTTATATGCTAAATCGGATGCAGCTTGATCTTGGGAAGCAACATGTCGTTCTGACATCCCAGTTCTAGTTCTTATCCACTCATCGGTTGTATCTACTATTTTTTCCAAATCGAAATTTGTAAGGACCTTGTCTGGTACGTACATTCCAGTTCCTGAGATTTTTGCATAATATTTGATGCTCATGTTTATTTCTCCTCAAAATACTCTTTCGTATGTTGAATAAAACCTGATCTCGCTAAATGAGCAGCAAGTCCAACGGCGTTTTTAATAGCTTTTGCATTTGAGCGTCCATGTGAAACAACAGAAATACCATTGAGACCCACAAGAAGAGCACCACCATATTCTGAATGGTCTAACTTCTTTTTTAAGTATGCATAAGCCGGAAAAGATAGAAGTGCACCTAGCTTTGCAATCCAGTCCTTCTTCATCTCGCTTTTCAGGATAGACATAATTGAATATGCGACACCTTCTACAGTTTTAAGCATGACATTGCCAACAAAACCATCGCAAACAACTACATCAACAATTCCTTTCAGCAAATCTTTCCCTTCAATGTTTCCAACAAAATTTATATCTTGATTATGTTTCAATTTACGATAAGTATTTTTAACTAATTCATTTCCTTTTGATTCTTCTTCACCAATGTTTAATAATGCAACTCTCGGATTGTCAGTGTCAAAAAAAAATTTAAAATACAAGCTGCCAAGTATAGCATATTGAACAAGATTTTCTGGTGTGCATTCTACATTAGCGCCTATATCAAGAATTATTTCTGGATGAGTTTGTGTGGGGAACGTGGTAGCAATAGCGGGTCGAAGAATATTCTTAACTCTTCCATATCCAAAAAGAGAAGCAGCCATTACTGCACCAGTATTTCCGGCACTTACGACAGCCTGAACAGTTCCTTCTTTATGTAATTGAATTGCTCTAACTAATGAAGAATCTTTTTTCTTACGAACCATACGAGATGGTGAATCGCTCATGCTAATAACTTCAGTTGCATGGACAACTTCAATTTTATCTTTTGGATAGTAGTATTTTTCTAATTGTTTTTTTATTACATCTTGTTTCCCAACTAGATAAACTTTATCACAAAGGTCTTCCTTAATTGCAATAATTGCACCTTCCACTTCAGGGAAAGGTGCATTATCACTGCCATAGGCATCAATAGCTATATGCATATTATCAATACATTTAAGATTATTCTTTAACTTCTAGTACTTTTTTACCATTATAATGACCGCATTTTGAACAAACATTATGAGGTCTGCATATTTCACCACAATTAGAACAAACCGCTGTTGTTGGTGCTGTTGCTTTATAATGAGTTCTTCTCTTATCTCTACGAGATTTCGAAGTTTTTCTTTTTGGTACTGCCATTCTTCACATCCTTATCTGATAAATTTTAACTTCTTTTAATTCAACATCTTAGGCTATCAACCTAATTTGAAAAACCAAATTAATTTTAGGGGTAGGAGTGTCAAGGTTTTTGGGACACCGAATTGTGGTCAAAAATTCTTATTTAATCAAATCTAAAATGATACTCTCTTTTTGGACTTTCTCATCAATTAACTCATAACTGTTCAATATTTTAGTAATGATATTAACCCCTTCATCTTTATCATTGCAGAACACATGACCAATTGTTTCATTTCCAGTAATCTTATCTCCGATTTTTTTGATTAAATGTGCTCCTGAAGAATAGTCTAATTGGGAATCAAGGGTTCTCCTGCCTGCACCGATCTCAATCAATGCATAGCCAATCTGCTGTGAATTTATAGATTTTATCCAGCCTGTTTTTTGTGAAACAATTGGAATTTTGTATTTAGCTTGAGGAAGAAGAGATAGATCATCACAAACATCAGAATTCCCACCTTGAGCAGCAATGGAATTTCTAAAATAATCTAAAGCTCTCCCAGTTGTGATAGCATCTTCAATCAAATTCATTGCTTCTGCTTCTGTTGTTGCAATTTCAGAAAGTAATAACATTTCTATCGCTAATGTTTTAGTTAATTTGTCAATATCTTCAATATCTTTTCCTTGCAAGTATTCAATCGTTTCTTTTATTTCTAAAGCGTTACCGATATATTCTCCGAGTGGTGAATTCATATTAGAGAATACTACTGATACTTTTTGCCCGAATTTTTCACCTGTCTTTATTAGAAGATTGGCAAGTTCTCTTCCTGTATCAAGATCTTTTATAAATGCACCTGTTCCAATTTTTAGATCAACAACAAGGTTTTGGGCACCTTCAGCAATCTTTTTACTCATAATACTGGCGGTTATCAGTGGAAGGCTTTCTACAGTTCCTGAAACATCTCTCAGTGCATAAATCCTACGATCTGCTGGCACCAGTTCTTCTGATTGGCTTATAATACAAAACCCCACATCTTCAATTATTTTTTTAAATTCCGTATCATTAAAATTAGTTCTGAAGCCCGGTATTGACTCTAGTTTGTCTAAAGTGCCACCTGTATGCCCTAACCCTCTTCCCGAAATCATTGGTATTTTTCCGCCACACGCAGCAACAATTGGTGCTAGCATAATAGTAATTTTATCACCAACTCCTCCAGTGGAATGCTTATCTACAGTTTTATATGATTTGGGAAAAGTTATCTGCTTTCCTGATTCGATATATATTCTTGTTAGGGTTTGAACTTCTTCTATTTTCATATTTTGAAAGTAAATTGCCATTAAGAGAGCGGACATTTGGTACTCTGGTATTTCATTATTTATATATGAGTTAATAAAATACTCCAATTCTTCTTTTGTTAATTCTTTACCGGTTTTTTTCTTAATAATTAACTCTACAGGATTAAAATTCATTGCTTCTCCTAGTTTCTACCACCAAATTTGTTTATTATTTTGGTAAGTAAATATTCGTTCTTCTTCATCTGAATTGTCTTTTACAAGCCAATATAGTCTATTTGCAGGAAGTTTTTTGAACTTCATTGGTGATTCATTGGCGGTTTCTGTTCCAAATAACTCCCAACCTTTTTCCCAATAAAAAAGCTTGTATTTTTCTTCTACTTCTAAGAAGGTTTTGTTCCCATCATTACTTGAACGATCAATACTTTTTTTGGTTACTGAGTGCAGAATAACTTCTTCTTCAAATAGATCGTTACCGTTTAATTCTTTTTGATCTCCGTTTTTCGTGAGAATAAATGGATGAGATGCAGGGAATAGTTTTTCTTCAACATAGAACATTGGTAGATATGCAATATCAACTCCCATATCTGTAAAGTGTGCTGAGTTGTCATTAATTTTTGCCCAGTGAATTGCTTTCCATTCACCTGAATTAAATACACATAGATAAAGATAATTTGTACTATCTGGAATATCATTATTTATGGTAATATTTACATCAGAAACCTTGGTGTATTCCTTTGTAACGTCGGTATAACATTTTGCAGAAAGCCAAGCAGGAGCTTTTTCATCACCAGGTAATTTGAATATTAGATTATCTTTTTGAACCGAAAAAACTTTTCGATAAACTTTTGCGACCTTACTGGAAAGTTTATATTTTCCAGGATTTGATTCTGCACCCATAAAAGGTATTGTTTTTCCATCAGGCATAATTATCACATTCCAGGCATGGTTATTGCCAGTATTTGCCCAGTGTGGTGTATAGTCACTGGTTGCCGCAATCCCGTTAGCTCTTAGTGCGTAAATGGTGAGATTTGTAATATCCTCACATCTGCCTTCTTTATTCATGAGCATCTCAAATAATCCTTGATCTGTTGGATTTAGATAATATTTTGAGTTAAATTTGAACCATGTTTTTAAGTCGTTATTAATTAATTCTGCAGCTTCTATAATATCTGTTTGATCAAACATTTGTGTTGAAATATCTTTATAGCTATCCATGAAATACCCACGCCAAGAACGCCATGACTCGATTGGTTCATTGCTGCCTCTATATGGGAGAATATATTCCTTAAACATTGAATAATCATATTTTTGCGACCAGGGCTTTTCTTCCCAAGCTTTGAATGCTAATTCAATATTATCTATCATGAATTCGGAAGTGATAGTCTGATGATCTAATTTCTTCTCTTTTTTCTTCCAATGTAATTCACCAAATTCGTCTTCAAGTGAGTCCATAGCCATTTTAGCTTCATCATAATCTTTGAATTCTGAAAAATTCCATGTTACTTCAACTTCACTTTCATCAAAAAGTCCTACTTTTACAAATGAGTGATTTTGCATGTTCTCATAAAGGAATATGAGTGCATCCAATTTATCAGATTGATCATTTTTATGAAAATATTTTGCAGCTTTTTTCAGCTCTTTTTTGTTTTTTGAAGAATCTCGTAATGTCAGTTTTGCTTGTTCGGTATATTGTACTGTAGAACAGGAAATTATTAATAAGATAATCCCCAAAAACATAAGATTTTTATACTTCATTTACTCCTCCAAATCATATATCGCAGTTACAAATTCTTGCTGTTGGATTTTTGCTTGTAAATCCCAGAATTTTTTACCATCGATATAATCAATTTCATTTTCGATACATCGAGTTATTAGTAAAGTATTATTTTGTTTATACGGCAAGTCTATAGCTTTTGTTGGAAATACCAAATTAAATAAATCAATTATATCTACATCCCTTATACCTAGCGGTGTACAGTTTATTATAACATCAAATTTATTATTCTTAAGTAACTCAAGTTGAATGAATTCTCTTTTGTTCTTCTTCGCTAAAATTTTGCCCGATATTTCATTTCGACTAGAAATAGTAATATTATTAAAAGCCTGGAATGCTTTTAACGCTATTTCAGAAGTGGCACCGCTGCCGATAATTATGATCGAGTCTTTATATTTAATGTTTAATATTTCGATTGATCGCTTAAAAGCAATGAGGTCTGTATTTGACATAAAACCTGATTTTGGTAGGAATAAATTTACAGCTGAGAGTTGTTTTTTTGCTCCTATTAACTTCTTAAAAGGCATTGTAATTGAAAAACCGTAAAAAATAAGATCAGCATTTTTTATCCAGCTCCACAAATCTTCAATATCGTCGATTATGAAAGGAAGATAGATGGCATTAAATTCATTCCTACTAAATAGATCATTATAATATTTTATTCCAAGAGAGCCCTTAACTTGATTTCCACCAATTATTCCACCAATTTGTGTTTTTTGTGAAATTGATTTGAGATTATAAAATTCTGCTTCTTCCAAAGTGAGCTGTCCTTGAGCTGTTGAGTTATCAGATATACCTATAAAGGTTGAATAAGCACCAAGGTGATTGAATAATATTCTACTAATTTTACCAAGTTTTCCCATACCTGCAAAAATTACAGGTTTGTTAGATTTAGAGATCAGTTTTTTTAAACCAATTAGGTCTGAATAATTTGATACATTAACTGCGATCTTTACAAATTTTGATGGTAGTAAATTCATTCTGTGAATAATTATTTCAAGTTTTACAAAATCAATTTCTTTAGAAAAATCATGATAAGATAAGATTAAATTATTTGCAGGAATTGAATAAATATTCGAATCGTTAATCGCTCTTATCTCAAGATCACAAAGACAATCTGTTTCGTGGATCATTTTTTTATAATATTCAATTTTTTCTGTAAAATCAAATTCAATCTTTCCACCTTCTTCTCTGCAACGAATTGTTAGAATTGTTTTATCATCGACTATTTCAGGTGGAATTGATTTGAAATTTTTAGAATAATCCAAACGAAATTCTTTCCAATAATGGGCGTATTTTTTTGCTACTTGAATTACAAAATCGTTATTGATAAATGGTATTGAAAGAATAATCATTGTTTTTTTTTGCTTTCTAATATAATTATCTGCCAGATTTTAGTAATAAGAGATTCATCAATATTCCATAATTTTGCTTTCTCTTTTAGCCCTAAGAGAAGTTTTTCTTCACGGTTTCTATTCTCGATTTGGAGATTGTTTTCTTGCTTGAATTTACCAATTAATTCAGAGATCTTTTGACGCCTACCAAGAGCAATTAAAATATCCTCATCGATTTTATCAATAGCTTCTCGATAATCTATTAAGTTTAATTTATCACTTGAAATTAATTTTTGATAACTTATTGCATCAGCTAAGACAAGCTTTATCATAGCTTTTGCAACGGGAATAATTCTTGGGATAATACATGTGTCGTGTCTTCCTAAAGATCTGAAGCTGACCTCTTTATTTCCTTTTGTTATTGTTTTTTGGAGTATATTTATTGAGGGAGTTGGTTTGACAACGAAACGAAGCGAGAGATTATTCCCAGTGCTTATTCCACCTAAAATCCCTCCGCTTTTGTTTGTGATGAAGCCATTGTTATCCATTTGATCATTTGTTTCATTGCCCTTTAATTCGGCAAATTTAAATCCTTCCCCAAATTCAATTCCCTTTACTGCTCCAATCGAGACAATTGCTTTGGCCAAATTTGCATCAAGTTTTTCAAAAACAGGATCACCCAAACCCGCTGGAATATTTGAAATCATAACTTCAATTATCCCTCCTACAGAATTACCTTCTGTTTTTACGTCTGATAAATACTTAGTTAGTTCACCGAAATTTTTTCTATCGTGCCAGGACAACTCATTCAGGAACGTATGATCAATATCAGTTGTTTCTAACTTTCCTATTTTAATAGGATAAATTTTGATATTAATGCCTGCTAGGACATCCGTAACCAATCCTGCCGCAGCAACTCGCGATATTGTTTCTCTACCTGAGGCTCTGCCACCACCTCGATAGTCATAAATTTTGAACTTACTAAAATATGAAAAATCAGCATGTCCTGGACGAAACAAGTCTTTTAAATGCTCATAATCTTTACTACGGGCATCTTCATTATTGACCATTAAACAAATTGGCATACCTGTAGTTTTACCTTCGAAAACGCCTGATAAAACTTGAATCGTATCGCTCTCTTTTCTTGAAGAAGAAAATGTTCCTCGTCCTGGTTTACGCTCATTTAGCGCAATTCTTATTTCCTCAATTGGGAATGCAATGCCAGCTTTTACATCCTCAATAACCACACCAATCGCTTTTCCATGACTTTCACCAAAAGCTGTAATTCCAATATACTTATTGTAACTATTAGATTTCATATCCTTTTCCTATTTATATTACTGCGGATATGATTGAATACATCGGTTCAATGTCAAATAAAACCTTTCCAATATAACCTTGTTTAATTTAAAAAAAGATAATTTGACAATATTCACAGATTACATCTCATCGGCGTACATATTTTATGAGGAGGAATGATGAATTTAATGGTTTTGGCAGCTGAAGTTCCAGTGGAGACCAGCTTGTTCACGATAGCTTCAAAAGGTGGTTTTTTAATGATAATTCTATTTATCATATCAATTGCAGCGCTATCAATAATAATAGGGAAATTGATACAGTTAAAAAGATCTCAAAACAACGAGGAAGAATTTCTACAGGAAGTTTATGGCTACCTTGGAGAGAAGAAACTTGAGATCGCAATTCGTGCTTGTGATAATAAAACCAGTAGCCCGATAGCTAATATAATTGCTAAAGCAATAAGTGTTCTTGATAGGGGAATGGATGATACTAAAGAAGCGATTGAATCAGCTGTAAATAAAGAGATCCATCGTCTAGAAAAGAATCTTGGAACACTCGCTACTTTTGCCGCAGTAGCACCTCTCGTTGGTTTTTTAGGTACGGTTACCGGTATGGTAAAAGTATTTATGCGTTTAGGTGAGACAGGTGGTGGGGTAGATATCAGCTTGTTGGCTAATGGTATTTGGGAAGCTTTGATAACCACAATTGGTGGTCTAACAGTTGGTATCATCACTATTCTTTTTTACAATTATCTAGTTGGTAAAGTTGAAGATCTTGCTCATGAATTGGAAGAAAACACAAATGAATTTATCTATAATATCAGAGGTATGAAGGATGATAATTAAAACGAGGAAAAAGCGGATCTCATCTATTGGCTTGATCTCATTTACAGATGTTATCTTTCTCTTGCTTATTTTCCTCTTGATATCTTCTAATTTTATTACACATTCAGGTATCAAAGTAGATCTGCCAGGTTCCAATTCTCAACAGAATGAATTCAACAAAAATATTAGTCTTACTCTAACAAAGAATAATGAGATTTTTATTGATAATGAAATTGTTGGTTGGGAAGAATTACCAGAAGTATTAAACAGAAAACTGATAGAAGATCCAGAACAGGTTGTTGTAGTTCGCGCAGATGAGACGGTAGAATTAAAAAATGTTGTGAAGCTTTTAGATATAGCCAAATTATCTGGAACTAATAGATTTTTTATAGCAACCGAAATTCAAGTTGAGGAAACTGATTAATAAATATGAATGAAAGAAATATAGGAATTCTAACCTCAATAATATTCCATGTAATACTAATTGGAATTGCTATATTAGTTCATTTTTCAATCTTACCTGAAAGCATCTACAAGCGAATTGAGTACATTGAATTTGGTTTTGATGAAAATGCGAACAACGAGAGATATCTCTCGCCTTCGTCGAAACCTTCATTAACTTCTGATGCGGAAGATATTGGCAGGTTGAGTAATTTAATACCCAAGAAAGTAGAGCTTCCTAAAACATTTTCTAAATCTGAAGAGCAAGTATACATTCCCGAGCATAACGAAACAGCTTTTAATCAACTCGACATGAATAAGAAAATTGGTAATTCCCAAACTAAGATTCAAACTGAAGTTGATGATAGTATTATTAGTAAATCTGAGCTCAGAGATGTAGAGGATAGTTCAACACTAACAAGTGATGATTATTTGAATTCTTTAACGAGTAGACTTTTGGGAGAAAGCGAGAGCGATTCACCATATATTTTGGAAGGTGAGATCACAAACAGGAAGATATTAAACAAAATTATTCCTTCATATCCGGACGATGTACAACAAAGTGCGAAAGTGAAGATAAAATTTGATGTTATGCCTGATGGTTCAATTACAAATATTGTTATTATTCAGAAAGCAGAGCCTAAGTTGGAATTAAATAGCTTGAGCGCAATTAGCAAATGGAAGTTTAATCCGATTTCTCAAGATATTGTACAGAAGGGCGTTATCACGTTCATTTATGAATTGAAGTGATTGAGGAATAATTGATGAACAGGATTTTAAGAATCAACTCACTTCATGATGCCAAACAAGAACTTGAGAAAATTAAAGTATCTTCACAAGGCATTGAAGTGATGGCACCAAAAGCAATTGGACTTTCAGTTAAACTCACAGATGTAAAGCTGGGAGCAGCTAATATTCTCAAACAAGAAATGTTATCGATTGGTGGTGATGCTGCAGTAGCAAGAGGTGTTGTGAATGGAAAGCTTGAATTCAGCGATATAATACTTTTAGGGAATCTTGATAAAATTAAAAAATTGATAAAAAAGTTAGATTACCAAACAATTTTTGGATTACCTGAGATTAAACAAGATCTATTGAATATTATTAATCAATTTGAGAATTCAAATTCAACAATCCTCAATTGTAATGGAACAAAGCTTAGATTAGATGATACGAAAATAATGGGAATCCTAAATGTTACACCAGATAGCTTCTCTGATAGTAATAACTATTTTGAAGTAGATGTAGCTGTTAAACGAGCATTAGAAATGATTAGCGAAGGGGCAGACATAATTGATATCGGCGGTGAATCAACTAGACCCGGAGCTAAAAAGATTAGTATCGAAAATGAACTTGAACGTGTAATTCCAATTATCATAGAATTACGCAAACATCCTGATATTATCATCTCTATTGATACAACAAAAGCAAAGGTTGCAATGGAAGCTTTGAAAGCAGGAGCTTCAATAATAAATGATATAAGTGCATTGCAATATGATACTGATATGGTTAATGTGTTGCTAAATTTCCCAGATGTACCGATAGTATTGATGCATATGCAGGGCACACCTCAAACAATGCAGGAAAATCCTCACTACGAAGATGTTATAGAAGAAATTTTATCATTCTTTAAAGAGCGAATTAATTTTTGTGAAAAAAATGGAATAAAGAAAGAACGATTAGTTATTGATCCCGGAATTGGTTTTGGGAAAAGACATGAAGACAACCTGACAATTTTAAAGAAAATTTCTGAATTCAGATGCCTTGGAGTTCCTATCATGTTGGGTGCTTCAAGAAAAAGCTTTATTGGAAGGATCTACGATTCTGAAGCATCAGAACGGCTTGCAGGAAGCCTGGCTTCTACAGCACTTGCGTTCCAACAAGATATAGAAATAATACGAATTCATGATGTGAAAGAGCAAAATAATTTCTTAAATGTAATGAGAGAAATAAGGAAAACATAATGAGTATCTTTATACCCAAATTTACCGATATCATTGATATAATAATTGTTGCATTCATTTTATATAGGGTCTTCATTCTGTTAATGAAAAGCGGTGGATACCAGATGTTACTAGGTCTTCTGGCAGTGTTTGTCATCTATCTTACAGCTTCTTTACTTAAGTTAAATATGATGACTTCAATTTTAACTGTTTTTAAGGATTATTGGATAATTATTTTTATAATATTGTTCCAACATGAAATTCGAAATTTATTTGCCCGTTTAGCACAAACGCATGATATGAGAACGCTTTTCCAAAGTGCCAAAAAGTCGTTTTACTCTCCATTATTAAATGCTGTTTCTATTATGTCTTTTAGAAAGATAGGAGCGTTAATAATTATTGAGAACAAGAGGAAATTGGATAGCTCAATAGAAAGTGGTGAAATTATTGATGCCCAGATTTCAGTTAAATTACTTTTAACAATTTTCAATAACAAAACAATTCTCCACGATGGCGCAGTGATAGTAAGAAATGAAAGGTTGTATGCTGTAAAAGTTGTGTTACCCTTATCGGAAAGTGTTGAATATTCACAGAAACTTGGAACACGTCATCTTGCTGGAATTGGAGTTACTGAGAATACAGATTCTTTTTCTATAATTGTGTCTGAAGAAACAGGCAAAATTTCTGTTGCTAAAAATGGAGTACTTCACAGTGGTTTAACAATAGACGAACTTTCACAAAGGATAAAGGATGAAACATCCTGATAGACCTTTCTTAATTGCAATAACTGGTGGAATAGCTTCGGGGAAGTCAGTTGCTTCAAAATGGTTTGAAGAGCAAAACTTTACAGTAATCTACGCTGACAAAATTGGACATGAATTGTATAAGGAACAATATTTTATTGATCAAATAGAAAAGATTTTTGGCAATGACATCACCATTACTGGTTCTGTTAATCGGGAGAAACTTGGTGAAACTATTTTTAATTCAGAAGTTAAAAGAAAACAATTGAATAAACTTTTACATCCTGAGATCAGAAAGCGAATTCAGCACATTATTAATACAAGTTCACAAGAAATTTTAATGTTTGAAATTCCACTCCTATTCGAAAATGATTTATGTAAAGCATTTGATTTAACGGTAAACATCTCAGCAAGAAAAGATTTGAGAATAAATAGAATAATGAGAAGGGATGGCTTAACAAAAGAATCTGCGGTAAAAAGAGTTGATTCTCAAATGTCTGAAATTGACAGAAAAAAGTTGGCAGATATTAATATTGTAAATGATTCTGATGTTAAAAATTTAATCTTACAACTGAAAGAACTTATAAAAACCATCACAAAATTAGAAAAAAAAGATGTTACAGAAATAACAAAAATAGTATAATGTTGGAGGAAAATGTGAAGTTTAGGCATTTGGCATTTGTAATAATAGTATTAAGTATCGTAGTAGGAGGGACACTTCTTTATAGGCCTGTTCCCAAACATAAAACTATTTCTCACCCCGAATTTATCGAAACACCTTATGGTGAAAAAATAAAGAAAGAACCCAAGGCATTACCTAATGAATGGTTTGGATATCAGAGAGCATATCCATATCATAAAATCAAGCATGAAGCATATTTAGAAGGATTACAGCAAGCATCAGAGTTACATGTACAAACCAGAGGAGACCGTGATTATAATTGGGAATTAGCAGGTCCAATAAATATTGGAGGGCGGATTACAGATCTTGCTATTCATCCATCCAGCCCAGAAACATGGTATGTTGGAGCAGCCTCTGGCGGAATCTATAAAACTACCAACGAAGGTGTAAATTGGGACAATATTTTTACAGACGCACCTGTGATTTCAATTGGTGATCTGGCAATTGATCCAAACAATGAAGAGATATTATATGCTGGAACGGGTGAAGCTAATTCTTCGAGCCAGAGTTTTGTTGGAAATGGAATGTATAAATCTATTGATGCTGGAACAAGTTGGGAACATATTGGTTTAGAAAATTCAGCTTACATCGGAAGAATTCTTGTGGATTATTCAAACTCGGATAGAGTATTTGTGGCAGCGACGGGAAATTTATTTAGTCCAAATGAAGAACGGGGAATTTACCGTAGTGATGATGGCGGGATTTCTTGGGATAGGAAACTTTTTGTAACTGATTCCACAGCAGCTA
>JAVCCD010000165.1 GCA_030765665.1 Candidatus Tenebribacter mawsonii
GAAAATGAGAGCTGATTTATATGAAAAAACAATGGCAAAGAACCTATTAAGATGGATTAATAAATCCACTAAAAACTGGAACAGAATTGAGTCTGTTTTTTTGAACAAAAGAAAAGATCAAATTGAGGGACATCTTTCTTGACACATACCGAAAGATAACTGTCAATAATAAAAGAAAAGTACGCATACCCCGAAAAATTATAAATAAAATGGCAATGGTATTTGGTCACAGCATTTTCTCCTTTGGAACATGGTCTTCTTCCTGTATAATCTTGTTTGAGAAAAACAATATTTGATAACTTTAGTTATCCGATAATAGATAAATTTCTCAAGTATTTTTAGATCATTTTTCTTGTCTAACATTAAACTAGAGAATGCCTTAGCAAATTTATATTTCCAGTCATCAAATTCGTAAATAAAGCTTAAGGTTAACCAAAGAAGAGTATTTAAGGCCCTTATTCTGTTAAATTTTAATACTTGGATTTTTTCCCAACCAAAATCTGTTTTCACTTGCCTATGTACTTCTTCAATTTTCCATCTTAGCCTATACGATTCAAGTGCTAATTTGCAAATTTCTTTATCGGAGTAAGCTGAATTAGGCAAAGAAACTAATAGCATAAAAGCACCTTTGGAAACTCTTCCATTTTTATGCTTTGTTGTAATTATAGCTGAAACTAGGAGAGATTTAGCTTGTGCTGGATTTTTAACTTTATGTCTACTTAGCGGTATCCCCACCTCGCTAACACCTGCTTTAATGGATGTTTTACTATCAATGTTAAATGTATACTTCTTCTTAGTCTGATTTGCAACTTCTTTGATGTTCATTAGAAACCCTTTGTAGAAAACGGATCTATTGATCTTCATTCTAATAATAAATGCAGCTCCAAGTTTATATAATTCTTCGATAACTTTTTTATCATCAAATCCTCTATCCATTACAAATATTCCTGCATTGCTCGAAAAGATGATGATATCCAAAATCCTATTGAAAATCTTATTTTTAAGAGTATCTAAGCCTATTTTATTACTGTGAATATCAGAGTGAATTGGAAAAATTGAGGTCTGTGAAGATGTTTGATTTACCCCTACGATGTCGATTACATCGTAACCCGCTTTATATATACCATCATTGCCATCACGTACTCGACTTAATCCTTCCATTTTTGTTGCATTGGGTTTAATTATATCGCTTGGATCTATAATGATTAGACTTTCTTTTTTGAGTTTACGACAACTCTGGAGCAACATATTTTCTCTTATTTTTTCAAGTTCTGTTTCATTATCAAGCTGGTAGGTTAACCGCTCTTGAGTCTTTTTCAAACTGATCGTTTCAGATAAATCTTGAGCAATTTGCCTAACAATACAGCTCTGTGATTTTATGATTCCATTTGTTATCTCTTTAATGAATTTAACCGATGGCTTTTTTAAATTGCATGAATGTTTATTGATAAATTTTGAAAATTTTACTTGTAAAGATTTGGTTATATTTATTTGAGTAATGTTCATAAGAAATGCTCCTTTAGTGGTTTTTATCGCAAATTCAAATTAATTAAAGGGCATTTCTTATCAACTATAATTTTCCGTTACTTTTATCTTAATATCTGTCCTATTTTTAACAACTTAGAATAATAGTATTTTCTGTTTTTCGGGGTATGCGTATAAAAGAAAAGCGTGATCGTTTTGCCTAGTATAGCAAGAAAAAAAATGAGATCGTTTTCTCCGAAAGCCGACTCTTAGCAAAGCCGACACGTAAGTATTTAACAGTGTTAACTAGTTTTGAGTTGCTAAAGATCTGAGATTATTCCTGTTAACAATGAGAAAGATACGTCCAGTCTACGTCCTTCGACTTCGCTCAGGAAGACACAAGCTTCGGCTTGGCAAGCAGAAAGACAGGTTATCAAATTTCGTGGATCAGTTCACGGCGTATGATCTCAAAGTTGTTGGTCTTATCTCTTTCAATTTCATAGATATGTTGCAAACAATCAAAAATGCTAGCTCCCACAGTTTTTTTAATAACTGTGAGTTCATTATTGCTCCACTCAATTTCATGGATAATACTTTTGAGATCTCCTATTTTTGTCTTACCTTTGCGAATCCGCGTAAATTTCCATTCTTCAGCTTGATTAAAATTATCTGTTTTTTGTTGGAAATTATTAAAGTATTCGTCTGGTGGAATAACCGAGATCTTTTCAAATTCATAATAATTCATAGCACGCATCTGCTTGTTGGCTATCGGGATCACCTTTTTCAATTTAAGCTGTTCCGGCATTACTTTATTAAATTGTTCAAAGATTAATTCTGTTGAAGTTTCTTCTTTCAGAACAAAATCAAAATACTCATTCTCACCTTGAACTCCCAGTGGTAAAGGAGCTCCCAGTGCGGATTTAGGATGCACATTATAACCATGACTAAATACAACCGGTAAATCTACAGCTCTTAAGATATTATGGATCATGCGCATTGTATCAAGATGTGCTACAAAACGCAATCTGTTTAGCTTACTAAAAAAAACACGGTAATGAATATTTGGAATATTGGATTGTTCATCAACTGCAATATCAAAGGCAGGAGTTTCTTTCTGTGGAACATATTGGGGTTGAATTTCTTGATTGCACATTCCACAAAATGTACAAACGCCATCGCGGCAATCTTCTGTTAGCTGCATTTCTTTAGCTCTTTCCCAATCCTGCTTTAAGAACTTTTTGGTTATACCAATATCAATATTATCCCAGGGTAGTGTCCGCTCAAGATCTATCTCATTTGTATAGTTAGTAATGTCGAAATTTAATTCATCAATAGCAGTCTGCCAAAATCTGTAATTAAAATGTTCATTCCAACCATCAAATTTTGCACCAAATTTATAAGCTTTAAGAATTAATTCTCCAATGGCTATATCACCTCGACCTATAACGCATTCTAATACCGAATTATCTACTTCATGATATTTTACTTTAACGAATTTATATTTCTTCAAACCGTTGCGTACTTTATAAACCTTATCAAGTAGCATCTTTTTATCATCCATTTTTACCCACTGGAAAGGAGTGAATGGTTTAGGAACAAAGGGAGAAATAGCCACATTGATCTGCAGTTTTTTCCCAGAGATCTTTATAATGTCTTCTATAAGTTTTACTATTCCTAGAATGTCTGCTTCGTTTTCAAATGGCAATCCGATCATGAAATATAATTTTACTAATTGCCAGCCATTATCAAGGGCAATTCCAATACTTCTAAATATATCTTCTTCCGTAATATTCTTATTTATAATATCACGTAAACGTTGGCTTCCTGCTTCAGGAGCAAGTGTGAGTCCGGTTTGCCGCATGGCACTCATCAATTTTGTTAGATCATCGTCAATGCTGTCTACCCTCATGGAAGGTAGAGATAAACTTGACTTATCGATGCTGTTATAGATATCTAATAATAGAGGTTTTATGCATGAATAATCACTTGAGGAGAGTGAAGTAAGTGCTGCTTCACTCCAGCCGTAACTTTTAATTTCCTTAACCAACTGCTCAAGAATAACTTTTGGGTCGCGTTCGCGAACCGGACGGTAGAACATTCCTGCAAAACAGAATCTGCAACCTTTAGAACACCCGCGCATGATCTCTGCAACAAAGCGATAATGAGTAGGCTGGATCCAGGGAACAAGCTGATTTTTATGAGATTTATCAAGATTATTAAAATCTAAAAATTTACGTGCTTTTATTGTTTTCTCTTTATGCAAAGTTGGAACGTAAATTCCCTTTATGTTTCCAAGTGCTGTCAGCTTTTCTTTACGGCTTTTTCGTTTTGTGTACTTTAACGCATCTTTTATCTCTATTATTGCATCTTCACCATCACCAATAAGAAATGCATCAAAGAAATTTGAAAGAGGCATTGGGTTTGCACCAGCAGGACCACCACCCATAATTATTGGATCATTTTCTTTTCTATCAGTGTTCATAAGAGGAATATTTGCCAATTCTAACATGTAGAGAATGTTTGTGAAAGTAAGTTCAGATTGAAGAGTAAAGCCAATTACATCAAAATCGGAACAGGCAATTGAACTTTCAATACCAAAAAGTGGGATCTTTTCTTTGAATAGTAATTCTCCGAAGTCTGGCCATGGTGCATAAACACGGTCGGCAATCGCATCTTCTTCGTTGTTAAGAATTGTATAAAGAATCTTGAGTCCAAGATGTGAGAAGCCAATTTCATAAACATCTGGAAAGGCAAGACAGAAATTTACGCAATTATCAGATGGTGTTTTTCCATAACTATTCAATTCGCTATTTATATAACGTGCCGGTTTTAGAACGGACGCCAGCAAGTGTTCGTAATTTACTTTATTCATATATTAATATTTTATTCGTCGTAATTAAAAGGACTTTCCTTATCTTTAAAAAGCAATTCGTCCAAGTGGTCAATAGAATCGTTAATAACAGTTGTCTCTGGGTTTTGTAGCTGTTCCATCTTAACCATTTTATCTTTATTATTCATTTCTTTAATTGTTTCTTTAGTATCTTTATTTAAGGTCTCTTCAGTTTTTTCTTTTGGTTTGATCAGTATTTCAGATTCTGCTTTTTTAAATGGAGGCCAGGTAAGAATTCCATCTTGATATAAGTTGACAACAAGAAACGTAAGTAGTGCTATTACAATAATAAGCAACATTACAGAAAATATTTTTGTTGGAAAGAGGAACTTTCTGGGTTGAGCAGAATTATGTGATGGAACATATTGAATGCTAGAGTTAAATTGTTTTTGTAATAGTTCATGAATTTGGTCTTCAGTTATTCCCAATGCTTTTGCATAAGTTAATATCATTGCTTTTGCATATCCAATTCCACCCAGATCATCAAAGAGATCACCCTCAAGTTTTTCAAGAAGCCTCACCTTAATTTTTGTATTTTCAGAAATATTCTCAAGTGTAAGATTCTTCTGCTCTCTCATTGAACTCAAATATTTTCCAATTGTTATACTCTCTACAGAATTATCCATAGTAATTTACCTCAAATTATTTATTAAAACCAAACCAACAACTATCCCTGCAGCATCATAAGCCAAGTCATGCCAGCTAAAACCAGTATCCTTTAATTTATTATCACTATATTCTTTTGCAGTTCCCAAAGCTAGCGTAAAAGAAGCTGCAAAATATGTACTTTTAGCGGGAGATTGTTCCAAGATATCTTTACTTATCCCATAATTCCAGTATGTAAGGAATGCACTTCCTGTAAAATGGAGAACCTTATCTTTTCCTAACCATTTACTCTTAGCAGGTAAGGAACTAACTATAATAATTATAAAGAAAATTATCAAGAAATTCTTCATACTTCCACACTACCTTCAAATACGTGTTCAACTTTTCCAGTTAGGAAGATATTGTCGTCTTTAAGTTCTACAATCACACTTCCACCTGGCATATGCACTTTTATTGGAGAAGAAAGCTCTCCCCGTTTAATTCCACAAAAAGATGCAGCACCTGCTCCGGTTCCGCAAGCAAGAGTCGCTCCACTTCCTCTTTCCCAAACTTTAATTTCAATCTCATTCTTATTAATTACTCTAACAAATTCAACATTAATACCATTCGGGAAATAAGCAGGATTATCGATAATGTGTCCTTGATATCGAGCAATATTCTCCGAAAGCGAAGTCATAAAAGTTACAAAATGTGGATTCCCGATTGATACCAAATCACCTTCATGTTCATTAATGACTATCTTCTCATCTTTAATGAATTCAGGGATTCCGAGATTAGTTGTTACAAGTCTCTTTTTTATATTTTTTATCGATCCTGTTTTGTTGCCAGCCAAAGTTTCTACTGTGATATCTTTTTTTCCTGTTCTCTGTGACAGAAAAAAAGAAACACAACGTAAAGCAGATCCACACATAGTAGCTTCCGAGCCGTCTGCATTGAACATTCTCATTCTACCATCACAAATGTTGGAGTTCAAAATTAAAACTATACCATCAGAACCGATGCCAAAATTCCTTTTTGATAATTTTATTGCCAAATTAGAAAAATCAATATTTGGTAAAGGCTTATCTATCAAATCAAAATAGATATAATCGTTCCCTTGAGCGTGCATTTTAAAGAAATCTAATTTCATAAAAGATTAACCTATTATCTCATTTAAACTACCACTAAAATTATAAAACCCAGTTTTATTATTAATCCATTTTGCTGCTTTTATTGCACCCAAAGCAAGTCCTGCTCTATTACGTGCTGTATGCTTTAGTTCAATTGTATCTGCAGCAGAGTCAAAGCTGATAGAGTGCATCCCAGGGATATCGCCACTGCGAATACTTGCAAAATGGAATTCGTTTTGTTCAACTTTTCTATCAAGTTTTTCATATTGAGCTATTGTTTTTCTATCGATATTTTTTAAGATGATATCAGATAGAACTTTTGCAGTTCCGGATGGGCTGTCTTTCTTTTTATTGTGATGCATTTCTAAACCAAAAAGATCGTATTCCTCTGTTTTGTTCATCAATTTAGCAGTAGATTCGAGAATCGAAAAGAATAGATTCATCCCAATCGAGAAATTTGAACCATAAATGAACCCTGTTCCTTCTTTCTCAACCATAATTTTTATTTTATCTAGATTATCAAACCAACCAGTAGTGCCCGTAACAACATCTTTACCGAGTTCAACTAGTTTCTTAACATTTTCAAAAGCTGCATCAGGTGTAGAAAATTCAAGGCATACATCAGCTTCTGCAACCGAATCGGAGGTTATTGAATTTCCTAAAAGCGGATCAATTATTGCTACAATTTTACAATCATATTGTGGAGCAAGCTGTTCAATAAGTTTACCCATCTGCCCATAACCTATCAATGCGATTTTTAACATATACTATCCTTTTTTTTCGACTTTATTTTACACTTAACAAAAAAAAACTTTTCACAACGAACTAAAGTAAACTTAAAAACATTTTACAAACTAACTAATAAACAAAATATTTCAATTGTTCGCTGTTACACTTCTATCCTTTCGAATATTCTCTGATAACTTCTTTAACCCATTTAGCACCATTTTCCAGATCAATGAGTTTTATATATTCATTAACTGTATGAACATCTTCCATTCCACTTCCAACAACAGCCATTTTTAGACCCTTATAATTAAAAATATTAGCATCACTTCCACCGCCACCAATACCACTCTTAAAAGGTAAACCGATATTCTCAGTAGCTTTCTTTGCAAGGAGAATACATGGATCATCATTTTCAAGGACAAAAGCCGGATATTCCTTTTGGATAATTGAATCAACCGAAGCTTGAAAATCACCAAGTTTATACTTTGCTGCTGTTTCTAATAATATTTGTTTAATTTCATTAGTTACTTTTTGTAATTTATCACTATCGTGGCTTCTAGCTTCAGCTTCAAGAATTACTTCCTTAGGAATAATATTAGTAGCAGTTCCGCCTTTAATTATTCCTATGCTACAAGTTGTTTCCTCATCAATTCTACCCAGCTTCATCTTTGATATTGCTTCTGCTGCTATTTGAATTGCACTCACACCAAACTCAGGTGCAGCACCAGCATGAGATTCTTTACCGTGAATAGTGAATTTCATACTATTTTGTGAAGGTGCCCCAGTTACGGCATGACCAATTTCATGTGAATCTAAAGCATATCCGAATTCAGATTTAATATTTGATAAATCAACAAGTTTTGCTCCCAGTAATCCTATCTCTTCTGAAATTGTGAATAGTACTTCTATTGGAGCATGATCTTCATTCGCTTCAATTATTTCTTTTATTGCCCATATTATTTCAGCAATTCCAGATTTATCATCAGAACCAAGAATTGTTGTGCCATCAGTTATAATTTTATCTTCTGTGACCTGTGGTTTGATGCTATTTCCCGGAACTACTGTGTCCATATGTGCGCAAAGAAGTATAGGCTTCTTATTTATATTACCTTTAAAATAACCATATAAATTCCCAATATTTCCACCGGTTTTTTTATTTGCATTATCAAAAGTAACTTCAGCACCTAAAAATCGAAGATCTTCCGATATTTTTAGGGCTACAGCTTTTTCATTTTTAGATTCGCTATCTATCTTGATGAGCGAGATAAAATAATCCACAAGTGTTCCTTTCATAAAATATCCTTCTTTTTTAAATGGAACTTGAAGGGAGAGCAATTTCTGTCAACAGGAAAAATTGATAGACAAATTCTTTGTTACTGCATTATTTGATGCATCGAAAGTTAGTTGGAGGATATTTTGAATAGAATCATCATGATATCATTATTATTATTAATATTATTTGGATGCAGCTCAAATGCACAATTTAAAACAAAAGGTGCTTCTAAGAAACATCTTAATCAAAGATACGGAAAATCGGAAGCATATGAAACAAAAGTAAAAAAGGGTGATGAATTCTATTTAGTATGTTCATATTACGGGAAAAAATTTCACGGTCGTCAAACTGCAAATGGTGAGATCTTTGACATGAATAAACTAACTTGTGCTCACAAAACTCTACCCTTCAATACGAAATTAGAAGTTACGAACGAAGATAATGGGAAGTCAGTAATTGTACGGGTAAATGATAGAGGACCTTTTATAAAGGGTAGAGATCTTGATCTCTCTAAAGCGGCAGCAGCTGAGATCGGTTTGATCCCCTATGGCTTTAAGAAAATGAAGATACGGATTGTAGAATAAAAAATGAATGCATTCTTAGAAATAAATAGTAAAGTAAAACAAGCGTTAGAGAATAGAAAACCTGTAATTGCGTTGGAATCTACAATAATCTCACATGGAATGCCTTATCCAGAGAACATTCAAGTTGCAAAAAACCTGGAAAAAATTGCTGAAGATGCTGGTGTTGTCCCAGCTACAATTTGTCTGATGAATGGAAAAATTAAGATAGGACTTAGCGATGATGAATTGGAGTTACTAGCCGGAAGTAAAGATGTTGCCAAAGTTTCTCGCAGGGATTTTGGAAGAATATTAGCTTCCAAAAAGATGGGTGCAACAACTGTTGCTGCTACAATGATTGCTGCGAATTTGGCTGGAATTAAAGTTTTTGCAACAGGCGGGATTGGTGGTGTTCATCGTGGAGCAGAAGATTCTTTTGATATTTCTGCAGATCTACAAGAATTTTCGCAAACACCTGTTATAGTTGTTTCAGCTGGAGCAAAAGCAATTTTAGATCTTCCCAAAACTTTAGAAATGTTAGAAACTTATGGTGTTCCTGTTTATGGATTTCAGACTGATCTGTTCCCGGCATTTTATTCTGCAGAAAGTAATCTGCAAATCGATAGGATTGAATCTGAAAAAGAGATAGCAGATATTTACAATGCAAATTTTAAACTTGGTTTAAATAATGGAATCTTGGTGGCAAATCCAATTTCTAAGAAGTATGAGATCCCGTTTGAAGAAATGGATGAACACATTAAAATTGCTTTAAAAAGAGCAAATTCCAAAGGAATAACGGGTAGAAAATTAACACCTTTCCTGCTAGCTGAAATTGTGAAAATTACAAAAGGGTCATCTTTAGAAACAAATATTAAATTAGTAGAAAATAATGTTAAGTTAGCCTGCAGAATTGCTAAATCGTTTTAATGTGTTAAAGAACACTCCGTCTTTTTGAGGAATTTAGCTTGCTTTTCCCTCGAAGAATCTTGAGTGTGTAAAATAATACCATCTTCACAAGTTGTGGTGAGGCTCTTCGTCGAATGCCTTTGAAAGATTTCCTCAGAGGGACAAAAGAAGAGATATCGAGAGTTAAAATGCTCGTAAAATTATATCCCATTGTATAGTAAAAATTTTGCTCTGGAGGATATCTAGCGGGAATTGGAGAATAAACCAGATACCCCACATGAAAATAATTGACCAAAAATCATATTTATACAACCATCATAGAATTAAAAATGTTATAACTTCTATAAATCCACCACTTAGATAATTGCTTAATATGAAGCATGAAATCCTTCGAAAGAAATGAAACTCAAAAAAGATATTATTGAGATTAATGAAGTTGCAAGAAGTGCTTTTTTATAACTTTCACGATCTCCACCTAAACTGCTTGCTACCCATAGAATTATAGCGTTTATGGGGATAAAAATAATTGAAATTATTGTTTTACCTAACATACTTATCTCTCTTCCATAAATCTTTTCACATGTTTAATAAACGCTGAATTGTGTGTTGTATTACTTATTGTAACTCTAACGTGGTTTGCTAATACCGGATGATGCCAGACAGCGCGGATTGCTATCTCATTATTGGCAAGAAAGTTGAATAGATTTTCTGTATCATCACCAGCTGTGAAAGTAAGAAAATTAGTTGCTGAAGGATGAACATGAATCCCCTCAATTGCAGATAATTGTTTAAAAACATCTTTCTTATTCTCAATAATCTTTTTATTATGCTCCAAAAAAATCTCTTTCTTCTCTAACATGGTTGATATCATTGTTTGCGTCATCAAATTCATGTGGAAAATTGTCATAACTTTTTCTAGTTCTTTTATATTATCTGGATGAGAAATAATATAACCAAATCTGAGTCCAGCCGCTGAAAATGATTTTGAAAATGAACGAATAATTATCAGATTCGGATATTCAAATATTTTATCAGAAAAGGTTTTTCCTGAAAATTCAAAATATGTTTCATCAATTAAAACCAGCTGTTTACTTTTTTCTATGGTCTCAATAATTTTATTTTCATTCAGCAGGTTTCCAGTTGGGTTATTTGGATTACAAAGAATTGCTAATTTACAATTTTCATCATCACAAAGCTCTAAGTATTCATCAACAGAAAAATCAAAATCAGAGTTTAGAGACAGAAATTTAATTCCCAATCCAACAGCTCCAGAATAACTTTTATAATCAAAATATGAGGGAGCCAGTGAAACAGCAAATGAATTATTATCATTTCTAACAGAATTGAAAATATAATAAAGCATTTCATCGGCACCATTGCCACAAACCAAACATTCAGGTGGTACATTTGCATATTCAGCAAGTTGTCTTAATAATGTTTTTGTGATGTCGTTAAAATATCTATTGATATGTACAGTTTTCATTTTCGTTAAAAACTCATCTTTAACAATTTTAAATGGATCCAAAGAACTCTCATTTAATCCCATTTTAATACTTTTGTTTGGGACATCAATATTTACAGGTTTTTTACTTTGTAAATCTTTTCTAAAATAATACATTTGCACCTCAAAATTTATTAATTATGGAACCAGCAATTCAGTAATACTTTTTAGTCAAATAAAAAAGATATATAAATTTATGCAAATATTATGAAAAATTGTTAGACAAATATTATCTAATATTAAAATCAATATTAAATAATTAGGAGATAGAAGAATTATATGAAAAAAATCGATCTTGTAACAATTTTTTTACTTATGACCACTATCCTTTTTTCTGTGATAGAAGAAACGGAATCCTTAAAGAATTTTTTGTATGGTAACGCTCCTGATTGCGAATATGATAATTGGATGAGTCATATAACCGAAGGAATTGCGGATCCTGGATACAATCTATATGCGCCCTGGGATGTGCAAACGGAAGGATTTGGTGATTATGAAGTTCCCACAGAAGCAGATCTTATAGGGTGGGGATTGATAATTGATGAATTCATACAAGGTAATCTTGATGAAGCACAAAGTATGATCGATACAACTTCTATTCCGTATCAAGTTATTATTTTTAATGATACCGATACGGACAGAACATTTTATATGCTAAGAGAAATCCCGAATGATTCTTATTATGATGATAATCAGACTGAAGATCCTGGAGATGATGAATCTGGTGCATTTGATTATGGCTGGGGACTGTACCTTTATTATCCCGAAGGAGAATTTCCGCACATAATCACAGCACCTCATCCTAATGATGATTATATTACCACACCAATAGCTCATAAAGCTTTTATTGATATTAATTCAAAGTTTTTACTAATTTCCGGTACTGGAAGAGAAGTTGTGTGGACGCATGTTGGTAGTTATGCAAACAATAAATCACTTTGTGATCCATCTAGAGTAGAAGATCACGTTTTTAATGTAAGTTATCAAAAGTTTTGTGATGAAATTCGAACTGAATTTAACAGACCTGAGTTTAGTTTACAGATACATAGTTACGATTGGGGAAGCAGACATTGGGGATATCCAAATGTTCAAATTTCGGGTGGATATAATGTTGGTTCACCAGATCTTCCAATAAGAGATCACTCTTCTATGGGATTGGATCTTGTAAACTTGCTGGATCCAATAGTTCTTCCGGCAAATTCCGTTGGATTGCATGATCCTGTAATGATGAATGATTTTTATGGTTTTCATAGTAATGAATATGATTTTAATTATTCTAATGAAGATACTACTTTTGCAATTAATACAAATATTGATCTTTGGGGTTACAACTCTAACCGTCAGATCGTTTATACAATATCTGGCATGAGTCACTATGATAACATTGAAAGGTTTTTACATTTAGAAATGGATGAACTTCCAAATATTTATCCGCAAACTTCAAATAACTATTATTGGTTTCATGGTTGGGATCCGGTAACCCAAACTTGGGATATGAGTCACAGATTTGATAACACACTTGCCTATTATTCTCCCTGGATAGATGCATTAGCCCATGCACTTCCTGCTGTATTTCAAATGGATGATAATTTGATTCCTACTGCTCCATCGGAACTGCAAATTGTAACTGAATGTGCAGATTATATAAAAATTCAATGGGAGCCGGGTGACAGCTATGATATGAGCACTTACCAAATTCTGTATTCAACAGAACCAATCGCAAATGGGGGTTATTCAATTGTTGATAAGAGTAATTATGGAAAACTTGCATGTTTAGCTCAAAATTACTATACTTTAGGTGGTTTGGCTCCTGGTGAAGAATACTATTTTGCAGTTAAAATTCTAGATAAAAATGGTAATGAATCAGATTTATCAAATGAAGTGTCTGGAACTTCTGGTCC
>JAVCCD010000004.1 GCA_030765665.1 Candidatus Tenebribacter mawsonii
AGTTTTTTCAGAAAATTACTCTCATATTTTATCAGGTGATCACGAATCGAATATTTTAGGCTTTAATATTGGAAACACAGGTTATTATCAAGATGAAAATAATTTCCAATTTGATTCTGAGATAAGTAAATACATATTTAAAGGATTTGGTATATTTGGTGAATATAATACTTCATCAAATGAATATTCCCCTAATTATCTGCAATCGTTTTTACGTTTTGAGACAAGATCTAGAATTGGTGGTGGAATCTTGTTTGATCCATCTTTCTTTAAATCTAAAATCACAATAGGAAAGCATATTATTGAAGGCTTTGAGGGTGGTTATTTTGATGTTAAAAATGAATTGGAATTTATGCTTTCAGATAATTTAGAGCTTGATTTTAAGCTATGGTTAAGAAATGAAAGAACAACGATAATTTCAGTAAATGATGAGTTTTTAAAATCATATCCAGAATGGCAGATATTAGATGATTTTGAATTAATTTACCATTTAAAATATGATAACGCCATAAAACTTGGGTTAAAGCACACATATCATTCCAATTTTTCATATACACTTGATGATTTGGATATGATATTTACAAATGATACAAATAACATTGATGCATATTTGAAAATTCAATTAACCAATAGATTCGAAATAAGTTTAGATGCAATCAATTTAACCAATAATCCGATAATGTTCATTAATTCTGACCATCCGGGAACACATTTTAATTTTAATGTTCACTGGATCTTTGCCAATTAGGAGAAGCACATGAAATTTCAAAAAATTTTATTTCTCGCATTACTTTTGATCATAACTATTTCAATGAGCTCTATAATTGGTTCATTGCTCGGTGAAAATATTTTTAATATAAATGGATTCGGTTTTCAATTTTTAATATTTTCCATATTGGGAAGCTTTATATTCTTCAGTTTAAAATATTTAAAAAACTATGATATGCTAATTGTAGTTTTTTTCATTTCAAGTCTTTTTACATATTTTGTAAGAAAAACTTCTTTGAATGAACAGATTGGCGGGATATTCCAACTCTTTTTATACTCTTTTATGCTATTTTTGACCTATTCTTTCATTTTTAAACTTACTTGGTTTAGGTTTAAATATGTTAGGAATATTATGTTTAGTATTCTGGAGGCGATAGGTTATGTTATTGTTCACATAGTCTTGCATCTAATTATTAAAAAGCCAATAATAGGATCGTACATTTTAATATACTTTTTGAATGGTTTGAAAATAATGATAACACTAGGTGTTAGTTTTAGTATTGTGGAGTATGTGTATTCTAAACTAGAGCAGCTTTTCTTTCAACCACCAGAAAGAATTATTACCGAAATACAATCTGCGGAAAATAGTGACCATAATGATCAGTAATTAAATACACTTCCACCGATGAATTCTCTTAATATCGAATTTGTTGGTACAATATCGTCTCGTATATTATAAATATGTTCAACAGTCTCCCATAATCTTAGCGCTTCTGCATAATGAGGAGAATATTCTGAAACTGAGTGCAGAATTGGTAAAATGTATTTTTTAAGTACTCCAAGCTCATAAGTTAAGATGCTGTTGAACATGAAATCAGCATTCTCTTGAAAAGGAAATATATTTTTATCTTCACCTTCTCTTACAGAGTCCCACATCTCTAATGTTTGCTCCCCAGTATGTCCTCGATAATTATAATCACGAACTAATCGTCTTATCTTTCTGGAGTCAGTTGTTTGTATACGATTATGAGCATCTATATTAAGATTATTTAATGCGCTTACATAAATTCTCAATTTTTGGTTAAAAGGAACTGAAGATGACAACGCATCATTCAAGCCATGAATTCCTTCCATCAAAAGAATTTCATTTTCTTTAAGTTGTAACTTGTTATGACTCATTTCACGCGTTCCTTCCTTAAAATTATATCTTGGTAATTCTATCTCTTTACCATTTAATAATTTTTGAAGATCATTATTCAGCAGTTCGAGATCTAATGAATGTATACTCTCAAAATCAAAATCTCCATTCTCTTTTTTTGGGGTTAAATTTCTTGGTAGGAAATAATCGTCCATTCCAAGAATATGCGGTTTGATCCCATTTACACGTAGATGAATGAAAAGCCGTTTCGCAAAAGATGTCTTTCCTGATGATGAAGGACCTGCAATAAGAACAAGTTTTGTATCATCTTTACGAGTAATATGTTTTGCAATATCAATAATTTTCTTTTCGTGGAGAGCTTCCTCGATCTGAATGAGATCAGTAATTGTGTAATTTTGCACTGCGATGTTTATTGCATTTACAAAGTGTACTCCAAGAATATTAAGCCATTTATCGTGTTCTTGATGAGTTGAAAACAATTTTCTGGATAGTTGAAATTCCCCATCTATTTTGTTAGTAAATCTATTCGGAAATCTGAGAATTAATCCTGGTGCGTGATATACAATTTCAAAACAATCTATCATTTTTGTATTATTTGCAGTCTCTCCAATTAGATAATCATGATAATCACCACATTTTTGAAGTTTAATTGAGTTATGCTTGATGTGTTTTATAATATCATCTCGGTTTTGGTTTGTAAATATTTCCTCTGCTTCAGCAGAGGTTACAACCACTTCTTCTATTGGTATTTCATTTTCAATTATATTTTCGATTTCTAATATTAGTTTGTTTATCTCTTTTTCTGAGAATGTGTAATCAATTATCTCAACATAGATGCCATCTCCAATTGAATGTTCCACAACTAATTTCTTATCTGAACCAAAAATTGTATTGAAAGCTTTACACAAGATAAATAATGATGTATTTTTATAGATTGCATCACCTGCAGTGCTAGATCTTAATATTCCTTCTATGATAGTATCTGAACTCATTATGGCTCTACTATTTACAAATTTATTATTTACTTTACATGCAATTATTTGCTCTTCTTTCTCAACATTTTCTTTTAAAATCTCAGAAATGCTTAACGGCTTTGCGTAAGCAATTTTTTTATAATGATCTCCATTTATTCTAATATCTACAGTAAACAAGTTCCCTCCTTTGTTACAAATAATATTTTTAAATTCACAAGTTTATACGTCAAGATATTATTCAAAGCTAAATCGCTATATGCTTCATTTGATTAGGGTTACAAGATGTAACAAAATGTTTATTTGTAATATGTAATTTTAATATTGACTTTAAAACTATGAAAATAAGTTCCGCTCATCGGAGGTTGATAATGGATAGAAAATTAAAGAGAAATATAATTCAGCATTTGGGTATCATCGCAGGTTCTATATTATTCGCGATAGCTTATTCATGGTTCCTTGTTCCGTACAAGATAGTACCTGGAGGAGTTGGAGGATTGGGTCAGATTTTGTTTCATTTTGCAAATATCCCAATTGGAGTTTCGATGATAATGTTCAATGTCCCATTATTTATTTTAAGTTTTATATTTTTAGGAAAACGTTTTGGACTTAGATCTCTTTTTGGAATGTTTACAACTTCGATACTATCTGATATTCTAAGTCTTAAGAATCTTTATAACTTTGGTATTGTAAAAGATCTTTCACCTTACACATTTTACGAAAACGGTAATACAATCTATGCTATACTATCACCGCAAGACATATATTTATCAGCTGTTACAGGTTCTGTGCTCTTGGGTTTAGGATTAGGAATCATCTTCCGTTTCCGTGGTTCTACTGGAGGAACAGATATTCCGGTTGCATTCTTAAAACAAAAAACAGGCATCTCAATTGGAATGGGATATTGGGTTGTTGAAACAATAATAATAATGACCATTGGTATAGTTTTTAAAGATATGAAATTAATAATATGGGGTTATGTTAACCTGTTTATTACAACTAAATTAACTGATCTTGCAAGTGAAGGTCTACCATATGTTAAGGGAGTTTACATAATTTCTGAGAAAAACAACGAAATCAAAGAAAAAATATATGATAAAATCCGAAGGGGTGTAACTTTTTTTAAAGCACAAGGTGGTTATAGTGGAAATGATTTCAATATATTGTTTTGTGCAATGAACAGAAGACAAGTAGCAATGTTACGTGATATAGTTAAAGATATTGATCCCAAAGCTTTTGTTTTACTTACAGACGTCAACGATGTAATGGGTTACGGTTTTCGCAGCAGAAACATTGATCTTACTGATAAGGATTCTTCATAAAAGTTTTCAATTAAAGCAATTATATATATTTAATTAATTGACGTTATCCCCAAAAGCTGGTCCAAAGTTAATGTGTAAAAATGTGTAAAATAGTTTGAGATATTTCTATATTATTTTAACTTGATTTTATTTAGAGTTTCAGACTATGCACAAAACGTTACTAAGGGGAGCGTATGAAGTCAAGATTCAGTATCAACAAGATCATTAAGATAGTAAAAGAGCATGAAAGTGGTAGATCAGTAAATGATATTTCTCGTGAATACGGAATATGCGGTAATACGTTTTATC
>JAVCCD010000279.1 GCA_030765665.1 Candidatus Tenebribacter mawsonii
ATTAATAAATTTGCTCCCAAACATAGAACTTTAATAAGCTCAACACGTTGTTGCTCACCTACACTCAATTGCCAAATATAAGCATCCGGATTGACCGAGAGTCCGTATAATTTTGATACTTCAAGTATTTTGTCTCTAACTTCACTTAAGTTTAATTTTAAAATTCTTTTTCCTATAAGACCTAATGCTACATTTTCTACTACAGTCAGATTTGGAACTAACATAAAATGCTGATGAACCATTCCAATTCCGTATTTAAAAGCAGTACTTGGAGAATTTATAATTACTTTTTTATCATTAATAAAAATATCACCGTGTTCTGGTTGATAGAGTCCAAACAGGACATTCATCAAGGTTGTCTTTCCAGCACCATTTTCACCAAGCAAGGCCAGAATTTCTCCTGATTTCAGATGAATATCAATATTATTACAGGCAAGAACGCCAGGGAATTTTTTAGTGATTTTCCGCATCTCTAATTTTCTAATAATTTCTGACATAGTTATTCCTTAAATATTGAAAAAAATTAATATTCCGGATTTTATAAAAAAACTCAAGTTAAGCTAACAAGTGTTAACTCAACTTAAGTTTAATATGATTAAAAGGTAATTTGAAATTATTTCAATTCTACCTTGATCTCTCCGCTAATGATTTTTGCTTTTGCTTCATTAATAACTTCATTCATTTTCGGAGTTAACACAGATACTAATTTTGGATTATGAATTATTTCTAGATAACCATTTGCAAGAGTTAGTTCAAGATGTTTTCCACCAACAATACCTTCTTGACGGAAACTAATAATTTTTTCGATCACTTCATCAAATCTGTAAGATTGAGAAGCAAGAACGGTTTGTGGTGCTATGGAACTCTGATCCATATCTGATGATAACCAAATTACTCCCTCAAATTCGGAAGCAACTCTAATTGCTCCAACGCATTGCTGGGCGGTTCCGCTCAGAACATCAGCTCCGGCTTTTATATGTGTACGGGCAATTTCACCGGCAGCAACAAGATCACCAAAACTTCCAGTATAAGCAATTCGTACTGCAGCTTCAGGATTAACAGACTTTACACCTTTCTCAAATCCAATATTGTATTTTATCGCATCACCGGATTTAACAGGGCCAACTATTCCAACAATATTAGTTTTTGTTTTTAATCCAGCCATAATGCCGAGAAGATAGGCTCCTTGCTGAGCTTGTGGGTCATAAGCAAAAATATTTGGATAGTTAGTAGCAAATCCGGTTCCATAAGCAAAAGATGTTTTTGGGAAATCTGGTGCAACTTCATCAAGAACACTTTGATACTGCGCACCGTGTGCAATAACAATGTCAAAACCTTGGCTTGCATACTGTCTGATAGCGCTACCTGCATCTACAGCATTCCAGAGGCGTTCACTTACTTCTAATTTAATTTTCTCTTCACCGTATTTTTGTTGAACGGCTTTGATTCCTTCATACATTACCTGACTCCACGCCATATCATCTATAGTGCTTGGAATGATCAAAGCAATGCGAACTTTCTCAGTAATTTTCAATTCACTTTCTTCAGCATAACACAATACGCTAAGTAAAAGAAAAATTACCATAATAGCAGCTAAAACTTTAAACTTTTTCATCAAATTCTCCTTGGATAAAAAAAACAAACATAACGTTTTATAATTTAGAAGATACCTGGTACTTCCGACAAACTATATCGGAATAAACCTTAAACCGGTTTAGAAATTTTGAAAAATAAAATTAATAAAGATCATCCTCTACTTTCTCTGAAATAAGATTCACCTAGTGCTTTTGGTAAGTTTGATCTCTTTCCCTTAATTGAAATGAATAATAAGAATAATAATGTGAAAACATATGGAGTACTCTTAAGTAGAATTATTGGGAATGGAATGTTGAATTTTTGAAGATTTAGCCCCAATTGGGTTAAACCTCCAAAAAGGTAAGCTCCACCATAAGCTATAAGTGGATTCCAATTTGCAAAGATCACTAGAGCTATGGTTATCCATCCTTTACCGGCTGTCATGCCTTCTACCCATAATTTGGAATAAGCAACCGAGAGATAAGCACCACTGATACCGATGAAGACGCCACCAACAATAGTAGCGATGTAGCGAATTTTGATTACCTTAATTCCCATAATTTCACTGGAAAGAGGTTCTTCTCCGCTGCTTCGTAAAGCAAGCCCCCATTTTGTTCTATTAAAAACAAACCAGACGATAACAGGTAGAACAAAAGCAAAATAGACCAAAATATTGTGATCAAAGAGTATTTCTCCCAATACTGGAATTTTATTCAAAAGAGGTATTGGTATAGCTTCAAAAGATGTTTTTAATGTTTTACCAACCATGCTCACACCAAAAAAAGCACTCGCTCCAGTACCGAACATTGTAAGAGCAAGCCCGGAAACAACCTGATTCGCTTGCAATGTAATCGTCATAAAGGCATGGATTAAGCCCATTAATCCCCCGATAACTGCAGCACCTATAATTGCCAAAAGTAAACTTTCTGTTGAATAAGCTAAATAGAAACCAAAAAAAGCACCCATCAACATAATTCCTTCAACACCCAGGTTTAAGATCCCGGAACGTTCTGTTATTATTTCACCAATTGTTGCATAAAGAATTATAGTTCCACTAGCTATCGCAGCATAAAGAATCGTGATAATGTCAGTCATTATTTCCCCCTGATGAGTTTTACATTGTAATTTTTAAAGAGCTCACTTCCCAATATTGCAAACAGGATAAGAGCCTGCATTACTACTCCAACAGAAGCCGGTAATCGCATAGCAATCTGCAATGAATCAGCACCTTTTAATAAGATACTGAGGAAAATAGCAAAGATAACAATTATAAATGGATTGGTTCTAGCAAGCCATGCAACGATAATTCCTGTATATCCATAACCGGTGGAAATGTGTTGATGAAGTTTATATTCGATACCACAAATCTGACTTACACCAGCTAGTCCAGCCAATGCACCGCTTAACAGGAAAACCATGAACATCATTTTTTTTATGTTAATACCGGCATATTTAGCTGCTTTCAGGCTGGATCCTGTCATACGTAATTTGTAACCTGTTTTTGTATGATAGATAAGAATGTATAGTAGAACAACCAATACTAAGGCAAGGATCAGTCCTGCATGAACTCGACCGAATCCAATCCTGCTGAATTTGGCTTCTGGTGGGAATTCCGGAGTGTATGGGAAATTATCTTTCCCCTTCCAGGGACCAAACAGGAAATAATCTGCAATATTTATTGCTACATAGTTTAGCAGTAAAGTTGATATTACTTCATTCATTTTAAACTTGATCTTTAATATTGCCGGTATCCCAGCCCATAAAGCACCACCTATGGCTCCAAGAGCGATGAGAACAGTTATCTCTAAAGGTTTTGGTAAAACAGGACCATAGATGATAAATGCAGTTGCGAGAGTCGCTCCAAAGAAGAGTTGTCCTTCCGCACCAATATTCCATAGCTTACTATTTAAAGCTATAGCTACAGCTAATCCTGTGAAGATAAGTGGAATAGCTTTTACAAGAGTTTCAGAAATACCATAAGGAGATCCGAGGGCAGAAACAATTACTTTCCATAGAGCAACAAATGGATTTACCCCATTAAGGGCGATGAAAATACCTGAAAGAACAAAAGCAATGCCTATGGCAGAAAGTGTGATAATGAGCTCTTCTCTTTTTGAGACTCTCTCTTTTTGTTCCAGTTTTATTCTAAGACTTTTAAAATAACAATAGATATTATGAAAAAAATGTGCAATTTTCTTTAGTAGTCCTACAATTAATGTTTTTATCTTAAGCATTGCTCATCTCCTTCACTGCTTGCTCTTCGCTGCATCCACTCATCATCAAGCCGATCTCTTCTAATGAATGAACTCCATTATCGAATATTCCTGTGAAATTACCTTCATACATAACGGCAATTCTATCCGATAAACCAAAGATCTCATCGAAATCTCCAGAGATCAAAATAACAGCTTTTCCTTGATTTCTCAACTGCAAAATGGCATTTCGCACAAATTCGGTTGCGCCCACATCTAATCCCCGTGTAGGATAAACAAATACATACAGATCGCAATCTCGTTCCATTTCTCTACCAATGATCAATTTCTGCAGATTTCCACCGGAGAGAAGCAAGGCGGGAAGGTTTATACTTGGTAAAAAGATATTATATTTTTTAATAATTTTTTCTGCATATTCCTTTAATTTTTTATTATTAAGAAGAATACCTTGTTTGAACCTCGGTAATCGATAAACTTTCATAATGATATTTTCCCAAACAGATTGATTACCTGCAACGCCTACATGAATTCTGTCACCGGGAACATAACTGACCCCTTTATCAATCCTTTTCACAGGAGTATCATTTGTGATATCATCGTCTTTAAAAAGTATCTTTCCTCGTATCACATCACGATTACCGGTAAGTGCATCTGCCAACTCTACCTGGCCATTTCCACTAACTCCGGCAATGCCAATTATCTCACCGCCTGCAAGTTCAAAAGAAAGATCATTTACTGCCAGTATGCCTTTATCTGAATTTACAAATAAATTTTGTATTTTTACAACTCCAGGTTTTGTCTCTACTTTTGGTCTTTCAAAAGTAATTTCACTCTCTTTGCCAACCATCATTTTTGCTAGTTTACGCGGGTTGGTATCGTTTTTATCTACCGTAGCTATTTTAAGACCTTTTCGAAGAACTGTGATCTTGTCGGCAATTTGAAAAACTTCAGACATTTTGTGTGTAATAAATATTATTCCCTTTCCTGTTTTTGCTATACTTTTTAGTATTTCCATTAAATTATCTGCTTCTTGTTTGGTAAGAACAGTGGTAGGCTCGTCAACAATAAGTACATCTACTTCACGAACCAGCATTTTCAATATTTCTACTTTCTGCCTTACTCCAATTGGAAGTTCTCCGACTATTGCATCCATATCGATTTGAAAATTGAATTGATCCATATAAGTTTTTATCAGCTTTTTCTTTTCGGGAATATTTATTACGAATTTATTATCTGGATGTCCGAGGATCAGGTTTTCTAATACTGTGAGATTTCCAACTAAACTGAAGCGTTGGTGAACCATCCCAATTCCTATCTGAAGTGCATTTCCTGGAAATTTAAAATTTAATTTCTTTCCTTTAAAATAGATCTCTCCATCATCTGGAAAATATACACCCGTTAACATGTTCATGAGGGTGGTCTTACCTGCGCCATTCTCTCCAAGTAGTGCGTGGATCTCTCCTTTTTCTAAGGTGAATTCAACATCGGTGTTAACTTTATTTCCATAAAATGATTTCGATATGTTTTTCATTAGAACCAGGTTGGAATTATTTTTTATCTCGGACAAAATTATCTCCTACGTTATAAATGAAATTTTATTCTCGTTCCCAAAGCCTACTTTGGGAACGCAATAGAAATCTTTATAACAATAACCCGTCGAATGAAACAGGGATTTTACAGATTATTCATTCCCAATCGGGGGATTGGCAACAAGAATAAAAAGAATCTTATAATATTTTGAATAACTAAAAAACAACAGGAGGTTGGAAAAACCAACCTCCTTTACCTTTAAAGTAATGCTAAGGTTATTTAGCGTTAGGGATTTTTCCCTTCACACCTTTTACAAACCACTGGATACTTAGTTTTTCTCCATCGGTAAGTGCAACCCCATCTTCAACTCGTAAATCTCCCATGTTGTCATAAAGCGGACCAGTAAAGATTTGGTCATTTTCAAGGATTTGTACTTTCACTTCTGCAACCTGGTCTCTAACTTCTTGAGGAACAACCTCATTATATGGAGAAAGTCCTGTAACGCCTGTTCCCATATCCCACCAGATCGGTTCATTTGTCCATGTTCCATTATGTACTTTTGTAGCAACATCTTTATAATAAACACCCCAATGCCAAACTGGTGCAGTAAGATGTGCAGTTGGAGCAAACATACTCATATCACTGTCGTATCCAATTGAATATACACCTGCAGCTTGAGCAGCTTCTTGAGGACCAGCTGAGTCTGTGCCTTGTGTAATAATATCACAACCATCTGCGATCATTGTATTTGCTGCTTCTTTCTCATGTACAGGATCAAACCATGAGTTTGTCCATAATACTTGAACTGTAGCATCAGGATTTACACTTTGAGCACCAAGTGTATAAGCATTGATAAGGCGAACAACTTCTGGGATTGGGAACGGTGCAACATAACCCAATTTACCTGATTTTGTCATATTACCGGCAACTATACCAGCCAGATATTTAGATTGATACATTTTTCCCATATAGTTTGTGTAATTCTCGGCTGTTTTATATCCGGTTGCGTGTAAGAAAGTTTTATCAGGGTATTGCAGGGCGACTTCAAGTGTGGGATCCATATAGCCAAACGATGTTGTGAAAATAATATCACAGCCAGATTCAGCAAGTTCTGTAATTACACGAACCGCATCTGCACCTTCAGGTACACTTTCTACAAAAACAGATTCTCCAACGAAATCTAATTCTTCCATAGCTAAACGACCGTCATCATGTGACTTTGTCCAGCCAGCATCTTCCACCGGACCTACATAAACAAAACCGGCTTTCAGTTTTTCACCTTTAGCAGTACTGCCACCACATCCGGCAATAAGCATAACTGCTGCAATTGTTACAAAAATCCAAAATAATTTTTTCATAGTTTCTCCTTTTTTTTGTTTAAATTTCAATTTTTATTATAATTTCGAAATTAACACACATACATTTTATTTACGATATTATTTATCAATTTATTTTTTCTTAAAAAAATGAATTTGAATGTATGAATTTGAGGGTATTTATTATGGTTTATTAAGGTTGAATATAAAATCTCTTTATTACATCTAATATTTTTTATTTTCATTAATACAAAATAAGTGAAATGTACAATTCGGTGTCAAGAGGAAAATTTGTGCTCAACAAAACTGCAAACTATAACAAACCTTTTGCTTGACATTCATCCTAATACTTTTTTTTGAAGAGAAAATTAATATCATTACGGAGTTGTAAATGAGTGGTAATCGTATTGAAGAACATCCAATCTTAACAATTGCGGATAGTGAAAAAATCAACTTCTTTTGGAATGGAAAGAAGCTAACTGCAAAGAAGAATGAAGTGATATCTTCTGCATTATTTGCAAATGGAATAAAAATTTTTGGACATCATCACAAAGATGGTAGTGCGCAAGGGATTTTTTGTGCCAACGGGCAATGTGCAAAATGTGCAGTTATTGTAGATGGTATTCCCATGAAATCTTGTATGACAATTGTGAAACCGGAAATGAAGGTTGAGAGTGTAGAAGGATTACCTAAACTTCCTTCTACAGATAAACATGAGATAAGTGAAATTGAAGAGTTGGAATATGACGTTCTTATTATTGGTGGAGGTCCTGCTGGGCTTTCTGCTGCTATTCAGCTTGGTGAACATAATATCAAAACCTTGATAGTTGACGATAAAACGGAAACCGGTGGAAAACTCGTTCTTCAGACTCATAAATTCTTCGGTTCTGTTGAAGATTCTTTTGCAGGAACCAGAGGAAACGACATTGGAAAAATGCTATCTCAAAAAGTTAGTGAAAATGAAAATATTGATGTTTGGACAAATAGTATTGCACTTTATGTTTACAAAGATAAAAAAGTTGGAATTTTAAATAATAATGTTTATAAATTAATAAAACCGAAGATCATTTTAAATGCTGCAGGTGCAAGAGAGAAATTCTTACGTTTTAAAGGGAATTCGTTGGCTGGAATTTATGGTGCGGGTGCATTTCAAACCTTAGTTAATCGTGATCTTGTTCGTCCTACAGAAAGACTTTTTATTGTTGGTGGTGGGAACGTAGGACTCATAGCAGGTTATCACGCACTTCAAGCTGGAATTGATGTTGTTGGTTTAGTTGAGGCAATGCCAAAATGCGGTGGATACAAAGTTCATGCTGATAAACTTGTTCGGCTTGGTGTTTCTATATATACATCCCATTCTGTGTTACAGGCAAATGGTAAAGAGACAATTGAATCAGTTACAATTACTCAAATCGATGAAAAGTTTAATGCCATAAAAGGAACGGAAAGAACTTTTGAATGTGATACTCTTCTTATCGCAGTTGGGCTTGAGAGCGTAAATGAATTCACAGATGAAGCTGAAACTGCCGGAATAAGAGTTCTTTCTGCCGGTGATGCTAAAGAGATCGCCGAAGCTTCTTCTGCAATGTTCAAGGGGAAAATTGCCGGACTAAAAATAGCTAAAGAAATTGACTCGAATGTGGAAGAAATTCCGGAAAGCTGGTTTGATAAAGCCGAGATTTTAAAAAAAGAAGCTGGTAAAATCTTTGAATATAATCTTCCTGAAATTGAGGAAGGAATTTTTCCTGTAATTCATTGCTTACAAGAAATTCCTTGTAATCCATGCAGTACCGTTTGTCCTACAAATTCTATTTTTATGAAAGGTGACCCTATTATGGATCTTCCGGTTTATGAAGGCAAGTGTATTGGCTGTGGAAAATGTGTTACAATATGTCCGGGACTGGCAATCACTTTGGTAGATTTTCGCAAAGATACATTGTTTCCAACCGTAACTCTTCCGTATGAAGTTTCAAATAAAAAAGTAAATATCGGAGACAAGATTATTTGTGTTGATATCGATGGAAAAATACTCGACGTTCTGCAAGTTATACAAGTTCTTGACGTAAAGGCAAATAATAGGACTCAACTTGTTAAAGTTAAAGCTCCTAAAAATATAGCAAAAAAGATTGTTTCTTTCCAGATCCAGAAAGCAGAAATTTCCCAACAAAAAGAGACAAAAATTCAAAATATCTCTGATGAGGAAATGGTTTGTCTTTGTGAGAGAGTTACAGCAAAAGAAATTCGTGCTCTTATTAAGAAAGGAATTACCGACATGAATCAAATAAAAGCGATAACTCGTGCAGGGATGGGACCTTGCGGAGCTAAAAGCTGCGACAATCTTCTTAAACAATTATTCAGACAAGAAGGAATTTTATTGGAGAATGTAGAACCAAATACAAGAAGACCGATCTTCGTGGAAGTTCCTCTGGGAAAATTTGCTGATGGAAAGAAACCCTGAAAAAGTCTCTTTCCAAGATTCCTACACTTGACTCTTTCAGGGTTGGAAGAATCAAATAAAGTGAAAGAAACCTTGAAAGGACTAAGCAAGAAGAAGTTTTGAAAGAAACCCTTTCAAGGTTAAATATATAGGAGTAACATTAATGTCTAACTTTGACGTAATAATTATTGGAGCAGG
>JAVCCD010000124.1 GCA_030765665.1 Candidatus Tenebribacter mawsonii
TCTGTTCCCTTTGACCACTCGGGAACCCCTCCATTATATGGTGCCGACAGTAGGAATCGAACCCACAACCGCTCGATTACAAGTCGAGTGCTCTACCGTTGAGCCATGTCGGCAATCTGATGTCGAAACAGAAGATTTTTACAGCAATTCTCTGTCAACAAAGTTCACTTTTATGTTTATAAAAAGACCAAATACAACCGAATAGACAAAAAATTTTCTTTGGCTATATGTGTCAAATCTTTTTATGCATATATTAGATAAAAAAATGTTGGTATTAAAAACGATTTAATTTTAATGATCAATAAATGCAAAGAAAGTTTAAAAATAAGAACTTAGAATGAAATGCATTATTACAAATATAGTATAACAATTTTCTTACTTTTCAATACTCCAATCCGTTCCTTCAGGTGTATCTTTGAGTACAATTCCCATCTTTTTTAGATCGTTACGGATTGCATCTGCCATTTCCCAGTTTTTCTCTTTTTTAAGGCGGTTCCGATAATTAATAAAAAGTTCAATCAACTCGCTGGAAATATCACTAAGATCATTACTAAGTTTCACATCCAAATCGAGGAAGAATCCAAGTACATTTCCCAGTTCTATTAGAAGATGAATGAAAGCTGGATCTTTTGTTTTATTATATGCTTTAGTAATATCAAATAATACAGATATTGCTTTAGCTGTATTAAAGTCATCATTCATAGCAGTTGTAAAATTATTTTTATGTTTCAGATGAATCTCAGAATATTCTAACTCATTATTTCTTATGGTTAAATAATCAGCATTTTTGATAGTATTATAGAAATTTTTAACAGCCTGACTTGATTCTTTAATGATGTTCTCATTAAAATCTATTGGACTTCTGTAATGTTTAGAAAGGAAGAAGAAGCGGATCGCTTCAGCGTTATATTTTTTAAGAATATCTCGTGCTGTGAAAAAATTATTTAAGCTTTTAGACATTTTTTCACCTTCGATATTAAGATATCCATTATGCATCCAATAATTTGCCAGTTTTTTATTATTAGTAGCTTCAGCTTGTGCTATTTCATTCTCATGATGTGGAAATATGAGATCAATTCCACCACCATGGATATCGAAAGTTCCGCCTAGTAATTTACGTGACATAACTACACATTCTGTATGCCAGCCAGGGCGGCCATCGCCCCAGGGACTTGTCCATTTTGGTTCATTTGGTTTTGCTCTTTTCCAGAGAGTGAAATCTGCAGGATGCTTCTTTTGCTTATTTGCTTCTACACGTGCACCAGCTTGTAGATCTTCTAATTTCTTACCAGAAAGTTTTCCGTATTTCTCAACTTTTGATACAGAAAAATACACATCACCATTCACTTCATAGGCATATTTTTTTTCCTCGAGTTGCTTTATAAGTTCTATCATTTCACCTATATATTCTGTGGCTCTGGGATGATGATCAGCAGGATTTATTTCTAAAGCTTTACAATCAGCAAAAAAAGCTTTAGTATATTTTTCTGCGATTTCTGATACTGGTATCTTCTCTTCTAAAGAACGATTAATAAGTTTATCATCAATATCGGTAACATTTCGCACAAGAGTAACTTCATTTCCAATATATTCAAAGAAATTTTTTACAACATCGAAGAAAATAAGCGGTCTGGCATTTCCAATATGAAAATAATTATATACTGTAGGTCCGCAGACATACATTTTTACTTTTCCATTCTCTACTGGAACAAATTCTTCTTTTTTATTTATTAATGTGTTATAAATTTTCATTACAAACTCCGTTTATTATTTCATGTTTATGAGTTCTGCATAATGGAGTATTTCTGTCATCCTGACGAATCTTGCACGTTGTTCTCAGGAAGGATCTCCACTTATAATGAGATTCTTCGATGAATGCCTATGTAAGTTCATCCTCAGAAAGACCATAATATTTTCATTCTACAGAACCCTTTAAATCATGTCTGCAAATTTTCATTTGCTAAAACAGTAATCACGCTGCTTCCGTAATTTTTATTATAAGTTGTCATCACATCCCACTTTTCTATTAATTTTTCTCTGGGAGAATGCTCTATTACAATATAACCATTTTCGGTTAGTAATTCATTATCAACAATTTTGTCAATTGTAGTATTCACCAAATCTTTATTATAAGGAGGATCCATAAATATCAGGTCGAATTTTTTCTCGCAGCTATTCAAATAGGCATTCACTTTTTTTCTGTGGATCTTACAATCGGAAGTACATTTTAGTTTCTCAATATTGCGCTTCATAGTTTTGATAGATTTATCTGAAAAATCTACGAAATCTACAAAAACGGCATTTCTGCTAAGAGCTTCAAAGCCTAGTGATCCACTTCCAGCATATAGATCAAGGATCTTCTTGCCTGAGCAAGATGAGATAACAGAGAAGATAACTTCTTTAATGTAATCAGTAGTTGGACGTGCGGTTTTGCCGGGGACAGCAAAGAGATTTGCCTTTTTGAACTTTCCTGTTATGATTCTCATTTTTTTACTTTTCCAGAAAATGTAAACCTGAACTCTAATTGCTGAGGTTTCATTTCAAAATGTGGACAACCCAAGAGATGTGTCTCTTCTGACTGTTTACATTTATGAGTGCATTTAATGCACAATTTATTAATGTTTCTAATCTCTTTCGACATTCTCAGAAACTTTTAGTAATTCAACTACATAATATAAATCAGATAATTTTATCTCAGCAAGAGACGCATCTGATCCGATGTTTTCTTTAAGAACCCGTTCTACAATATCTGGTCTCATTTTAGAAAGACTAGTTAACAATTCTAAAATATGATTATCATCTTGAGAATCGATTTCCGTTTCCAATTTATTAGCAGGTTCGTTCTCTTCATTTTCAATTATCTCATTTTGATCATCAGTTTTTTTCTTCATGATCTCTTCGATTGATGTAACATCCTCAGTTGAAGTATCACTCTCCATAGCTGCTTCTGCTTTCTCTATCTCATCAGGAATCATATCGTTAATCTCTAATGAAATATCATCCTCTAATTGAACATCTTTATCTAATGTATCTTCTGCATTGATCGCTTCTTCAACAATTGTTTCTTCAGGTTCTTCTTTATTGTCAACATCAAGAGTCTCTAAATCGTTTGTTTCTGGAATTTCTTCAATTTCTGGAACTTGATTTTCATCTTGTTCTTCAATTGATTCTTCAACGGGTGAATCAATATTAATTGTGCTTTCAATCTCGATCATTTCTTCTACTTCTGTTTCAACTGCCAACTCCGCAGAATCATCTATTTCTGAAGCTTCATCTTCGATTTCAAGATTTATAGCTTTTTCAGGATTTATCTCTTCTTCTATTGCTGTTAGCTCTTCAGGGTATGTTTCATCATTTCTTAAGTCAGCTTGTGATTCTTTATATGCTTTATATTGTTCATGAGGTAAAATATGAAACAATCGTTTTTCTTCTTCTGTAAAAATTTTATCAATAATCGTAGAATATTCCAAAGTATTTTCTTTAAATATTTTATCTTTCAACTCAGCAATTTTATTTTGCAACTCTTCGGTTGGATTTTCCTTATTCAGATTTTTATAAATCACTAGGGCATCGATATATTGATCTTGATTTTCATATAATTCAGCCAAAGTTATGGTTGGTGCTGCTTTTTCTGTCATAATTATTCTCCCAGAGTTATTTGCTCTTCAATTTTTTCTAATGTTTTTTTACCAATTCCCTTTATCTGCAGGAGTTCTTCTTTTTTCTTATACCTGCCTATCTTCTCTCTCAAAGCAATAATCTTATCTGCTTTTGAAGGACCTATACCAGTAATTTTTGTCAATTCGTTTTTATCTGCCGTATTAATATTTATTTTGTTTGGAACAGTATTCGTCTCTGGTTTTTCTAAGATTTTCGTGATTGATGCATCCTCAGATGTCAGGTCAACAAAGTATTTCTCGATTTTTTCATAAGTTTTTTCACCAATACCTTTTATGTTCATTAACTCAGATTTAGATTGGAAGCCTTTTTCCTCTTTATATCGCAAAATATCTTCAGCTTTCTTTTCTCCAATTCCGGGTATTGTTATCAATTCTTCTTTGGTAATATTTTGGAGATCATATTTAATTTGAAAATCTTGTTGGAAGTTAAGGCTATCAGCTGAATTATCCTCTTCATTTGCAGTAAGACCTGTATACTTCATTACTAAGCCCGCAAAGGCAAAGAAAACTATGAACAGCAACAGCCTCTGTTCATTTGAAGTAAGGATATTATTAAGTGTTTTCATTTTTCCTGATAAATTAAGTTGATCATAGTTTGTCCTACAATTCCCAAAGAATTAGGAGAACATTTGTCAGGAGTATCTTCCAATGTATGCCATGACGGATACTCAAAATCGATAATGACAATTGCATTTATACCAATAGCAATTAGCGGAAAATGATCATCATAGATCCGATTTACAATTCTAGGTTTGAATTCATTGTACCCAAGTTGATCCGCAATTTCCCAAACCTCTTTAACTAGATTTGGAGAGTTATGATAAGAAAAATATTCCATATTAATACTGAGGTCAGCATCACCGATCATATCAATAACAATTGCTTTTTCAGGTTTTGCTTTTGTATAGTTATCTGCAAAATAGGAAGATCCTAAGCACCATGATTCATTCGTACCATAGGAGCCCATATCTTCCATGTCAAAGAAGACCATGTCTATTCCAAATTGCTGTGGTTGTTGTGCGGAGATTATATTTGCCAGCTCAAGTAAAACCGCAACTCCACTTGCTGCATCGTTAGCTCCTAAGATTGGTGTGTTATGAAGTGAAATATCTTCCTCTTTGTCTGCCCATGGACGTGTATCATAATGAGCACCTAGAAGAATTCGTCGGCTCATTTGAGGATAAAAACTTGCAATAATGTTTACTCCCTCAATCTCTTCTTCATTAAGAGTTACAGTGAAATTTTGCAATTCAATTTCTGCTTTGTATTTGGTTAATTTGTTAATTATGTAATCTCTGCAAAGTTCGATACCGTCCGAGCCGGGATATCTTACACCAATATCACATTGTTTTTCCAAATGTGCAAATGCCTTGTCTTCATCAAATGTAGGATGATTCTCCGCACATGAAGATATTACCAACATTAAAAACACGAAAAAGATTAATTTGTTCATATTTCCTTCCTGAATTTCTGATTATACAAAAAAAAGGATTATAGAAATCTGTCAATTTTGTTTTGCTAGATTGTAAGAAGTGAGAAAATGGCCGAGAGGGCAGGAATCGAACCTGCCGTGGACAGTTTTAGCTGCCTATTACTGGTTTTGAAGACCAGTTGGAACACCAGTTCCGTCCTCTCTCTAGCATGAAACAAACAATTTCTCACTTTTCTATATGTAAAGATTTTTTTAAACTTATTATCATAATTAGCCAATGTGTTCTTGACTAAATATATTCTTTTCAGATTTTCAGATTAAGAATTAATCTTAAGAAGGAATTATGAAAATAAAACACTTAATAATGGGAACTGCTGGTCATGTAGATCATGGTAAAACCACGCTGATAAAAGCTCTCACGGGTTATGATTGCGATACACATAGACAAGAAAAAGAACGAGGAATTACAATAAATTTAGGGTTTTCTCATATTGATCTTCCTAATGGCAATAGTGTGGGAATAGTGGATGTTCCAGGTCATGCAGATTTTATAAAAACAATGGTTGCTGGAGCTTGTGGGATAGATTTTGTACTTCTGGTGATCTCTGCAGATGAAGGAATCATGCCTCAAACAAAAGAACATCTTGAAATAATGGAAACTCTTGGAATTACAAAGGGAATTATTGTTCTAAATAAAATAGATTTGGTGGATGAAGAACTACTTGAATTAGCTACAGAAGAAGTAATGGATTTCGTGGAGAATTCATTTCTTTTTGATGCTCCAATAGTTCAAGTATCATCTCAAACAAAACAGGGAATTGAAGAACTGATTAATGAGATAACAGCTTTAACAGATTCAATACCTCAACGAAAAACAGAAGGCCTTTTCCGTATGTATATTGATCGCATTTTTAAACAGGAAGGTTTTGGTACAATTGTGAATGGTTCGATAATTTCGGGAACTATTTCAAAAAATGATCCTGTATTCATACTTCCAAATGAGAAAGAATTAAGGATACGAAGGTTGGAGCATCATGGTAAAGAAGTTGCTCAAGTTAGTGCTGGAGATCGTGCTTCTTTTAATGTGGTTGGATTTAAACAAAAAGAATTTATGCATGGAATGGTGCTTTCTAATAAGAAGATCAAATCAACTAAACTGATTGATATCAAACTAAATATATATAAAAATGATATAACTTTAGGGTTATGGAATCAGGTGATTTTTTTATTGGGAACTAACAGAATTATGGTGCGGATCCACTTACTGGATAAAGATCAATTAAAAAGTGGTGAAAGTTGTCTGGCACAAGTGTATCTACCACATGCTATTATTACGCAATATAATGATAAATTTATTATTCGAAATTCTTCAGGAAATCTAACCTTAGGAGGAGGACATGTGGTAGACCCGTATCCTCTGCATCATCGACGTAGAAGAGAAACGCAAGTTGAAATAGTAAAAAAAATTGCCAGTGGTGAAATGGAAGAAATGGTAGCTGCAGAGGTACGGAAATCCGCACTGCCAATATCACAAAAAACTATAGCAGATTATTTAGATGTGAACCCTGACGAATTGATAGAAGTTATTTTTAGTGAACTACCTGTAGATATAATTTTCTATCAATCTAATGATGAAACAATTTTGTTACAAAAAAAGATGAACACGTTGTATCAAAATAAAATCCTTTCTGGATTAAAGAATTTTCATAGTAAGAACCCATTAAAAAATAGCGGTAGAACATTTAAGGAATTGATGGGGATTTTTGGTGAAGATCAAACTCATGAAGCAAAGATCACATTGTTGCAGATCTTGCAAAGTTTAGAGGAAAAAGATAAGCTGAAGAAATTTGGAAATAGTTGGCTGCTGGCATCTCATGAAGTAAAATTGGACGATAAGTTAAATACAATGATAGAAAAGGTGGATAATCTAATAAAATCGAAAGGTAACAATGTTGTAGATCCTACCGAGTTAATTGATCTTGAAATCGATGAAAAGTTCTCAAAAGGTAAGGTGGAACAGATAATATCCTATCTCATCGATAATGGGAATATTTACTTTCTACAACAGAAGTATCTTCATACAGATCTCGTAGAAAAGGCTAAGAAAATTTTGCTTGAACAACTTTCTAAAACAGCTGAAGGTATTAAAGTATCCCAATTGCGAGACCTTCTCAATACGAACAGGGGAACTGCAATGATATTACTGGAATTTTTTGATAGCGAGAA
>JAVCCD010000013.1 GCA_030765665.1 Candidatus Tenebribacter mawsonii
CAAATTGAAAGCAGTGTTAAAGCAATGTTTTAAAAGATAATTATTAACAATACAATATTTAATGGAGTGTTAGATTTTTTGTATTGATAATTTGTCTATCAAAGTCGTTTTTTAATTTTAATTATTCAAATATTTGGAGGAGAATATGAAAAAAGGATTAATACTTATTACTATGTTAATTGTATGCACAAGCATATTTGCAAATGAATTTAAACTTATTGAATCCCCAAACTTGCAGCTGATTTCCATGCAGAGAGGAATTCAGTAGAAGACATGGATATGGAATATTTTACTAGTAAAGTTAATTTTGCTAATAAATCAAAAAATGGTGATATAACTGTAAATTTAGTATCAGGAATTTCTACAAAAGCTAGCTTGATCTTTAAGAAAGTAAATAAAAACATTGGAACGGTTTCAAAATTTGATCTGGGAGTATGGTCAGAACAATCGGATAATTTTAGAGTTACCTTTAGGGATATCCCAATTACCAAGAAGTAATAAATTTTAAAAATAAACTTAACGGATGTTTCAATTGGGACATCCTTTTTTTATATCTAGTCACTAATTATTTATAAAACAAATCCCAATTTCCTTCAAAGATCTTCCATTTGTCATTTTCTTGATCATAATAGAAGGTGATGAGTCTATTTTTCAGTTCGGGATTTTCCTTTAAAAATTCGTTATATTTTTCCGAAGAATTATAATTCACAATAGGATTTATGGGTTCTTTCTCTCCGATCCAAATGAACCTTTGATCTTCGATCTTATCTCTAGTTTTTGTGGCAAGTCTTTGTGGTGGTTCATGGTCATAATTTCCTAATAGAACTATCCAATCCGATTTCTTATCTGCAAATCCCGAAATGAACTCAAGATATTTCTTATCAGCATTCTTCCAATTGCGTTTAAAATCTTTAAAGACTATTGTCTGATTAATTTGCTCCTGCTCTTTCAGATCTAAAGCAACAATTTTAGTTTTAGTAACTTCTCCGCTTTCACGAATGCAGAACTGTACTTGATATTCACCTTTATCAAGCTCACCAGAAAGTTTGCTGAGTTCTTTATCATACTCTAACTGACGGTCATTAGAGTAAAATCTACCCTCTTGAAAAATTGTTACAGAGATGTTGTCAGAATTCATTGTTACAGGATCTCCAGCTTCATCAACTAAGGTGAAATCTATTGGAATCAGTTTAGTATTTTTTTTATCCTGAGGTTTAACAAATTCATTTTTCTCTACGTCATAATTTTGCCAAACGCTATCCGTTTTTACCATGATCACTGAAGGAATTCTTGAGTATTGTGCAGGGATCAGGTTTGCTCGTAATGCATAACAACTGAGAGTTTTGAAATGGAAATTTTGTAGATATTCAGCTTGTAGCATTCTATCTAAAGAAAGTATTCCGCTTACTGCTTCATTTTCATCAATCTTATGTTTAGAATGAACATAATCAATAATTTGTCTTATTTTTTCTTTGGGTTCCAATACTTCGTCAAAAATGTATTCTTTTGTTATTGGAGTGCGTGGCAACATTTCGTAAAACACGCTTGGAGAAAGCAAATTAGAAAAATCTTCATCAGGTATTTCCGTTTCTTTCAAGCGAATAAAAGTATTAAAAATATTTTGGAATTGTATTGTACTTGCCTGCCATAAAAATTTCACATCAATTTCAGAAAGCTTGCTCCAAAAATCAGTTGGGATATCCTTATTTTTCTTAATGAATTGCAAAAGAGAGTCCTTGTTATTTCTACATTTTTTAAAAATCTCTACAAAGGCTGAATCACCTTTTGGGGCATAATACGGGATTTCTACTTTGTTGAATTTTATGATCGTAGCATCATAATTTTCTTCTGATCTTTTCTTAAGTTCTTGGAACGATTCAGGATTTTCTTTATTTTCTGCACTCCCTTTCGGATATTCCAAAGTATAATCAAGATTTTTCCATTGTTGTTCTTTCAAAGTTAGATTATATGATGCAGAAAGAGAAAGTTCATCGTAGGGAACATGTACATAATCAAATAAACTATCTTTATAGGCTATTGCTAAAAATCCACCCTGCCCAATACTAAACTCACAAGTTCCTGTGCTGTCAGCTTGCAGAGTAATTAGCGGACGAAACATGGAAAAATTAAAGGCGCAAATATTAACTTTTGCATCTTTTACAGGTCGGTTTTCATTATCATAGATATTCAATGTAATTTCGCGAGTATTTTGATAATATCGAGTTGAATTTACATAATTGTTATTCTTTCCTTTAGAAACGACATCATCTGTGCTGTCTGGGAAACTGCTTCGTGCTAGTATCAAAAGTGTTTTTTGTGATGATGCACTGAACCATGTAGAATTCAAATTATAAGCTGGTGAAGTGCTCTCTGCATATTGCCATTTGCCGTCTAAAAATATTTCTGTCCAAGCATGATTATTATCTGTATGAGCCCACCATGGAGTCCAGGCAGGACGGGCTGGAATACCTGCTGTTCGCAATGCAGCAATATAAAAGACCTGCATTTCACCGCATCTTCCGGTTTTACTTTTTTGCAAAACAGAAAGTGGATTTTGTGCTCTTCCTGAAGTGGATACAAAGGTCATGTTTTCTCGAGTCCATAGAGTTATTTGCCGAATTCTTTCAGCAAGATCGGGATATTTTGAAACATATTCCAACAGACCAATATTGGAAAACACTTTTCTGTAATTTGTTATCTTTTCGTGAGAAGCAGTTGTTTTGGCAATGTAAGAAAGAACAAATTCATCAGGATATTTTTCGTAATTTTCCATTGCAAAAAGTTCTTTAAGTGTCAGATAATTATCTTTTATATCATTAGGGTCAGCATCCCACAAAGCTCCACTATTTTCTGTTGAAATTAAATATGCCATCAACCCATCGGTGTAAATCTCTAAAAAAGAATTATAGGTATGCTGTACATCTTCAGGAAGATTTTCTAAATTATCTTTAGCTCTTAGTGTAAGAGTGTCTATCAACGACCTTTCAATTGTGAAATCTGCTGATAATGTAATTATAAATAGAATTAAAATTATAACAAAGTAAAATTTATTCATCTGCTTTCTCCTAAAAATTCTCACCTGATTCTTGAAAATCTAATGTAAAAATAAAACAGAATTAATATTGTCAATGAAGATGTGAATTCCAAATGAATTGAAGTAAGGGATTTAAAGTAAAATAATTAATAAGTATCTAATTATAAAAAAAGTTTATTGCCTTAATTATAATTATTTATGAAGTTGGAATCAGTTGAACTTTATAAGGAGGATGAACCAATGCGCAATAATTTTACTCTACTTTTTATTTTAATAATAATCACTCTTTCGGCAACCGAGATGCCGGATCTCAAATATATAGTTAGCAAACAGCATGAAGCAGCTCAGCTTAAAATGGAGACATATTCCAGATGGATGGACAACATACGAGAAGATCTGCGCAATATGGATTGCTATGATGTCCGGTATTATTCTATTGATATTGATGTGGATTTTGATCTGCATTATGTGGAAGGAATTGTCGTCTCTCATTTGGAAATTATAGAAGATAATGTTTCACTTGTTAGTTTCAATTTTACAACAGACTTGGATGTTGATGATATTCTCATAAACAGTCTTCCACTGAGTTTCACACACGCAGACGATCTTATTGAAATAAATTTGGGAACTTCCTTTAATACAGGTGATATTGTTGAATTGGAAGTACAATATTCCGGCTTTCCAGTGAACAGGCTGAATGATGGTATGAAATTCCAGGAACATGCTGGTATTCCAATTGTGTTTACAATGGTTTCTCCCAAAGGAGCCAGAAAATGGTGGCCCTGCAAAGATACTCCAGCCGATAAACCAGATTCGCTGGATATAAGCATAACATACCCTTCCCAATACATTTCAGCTTCCAATGGATCACTTACCGAAGTAATTAATAATGGGAATGGAACTAATACGGCAAAATGGCATGAAGCATATCCTGTTTGCACTTATCTCACATCTTTTGCAGTTACAAATTATCAAATCTATTCCTTCAATTGGGAATATAACAGTACAAATATGATGGTTGATAATTTTGTCTATCCTGAGCAATATGACACAAGCGTCGCACTATATTCACTTTGCGAAGATATGCTCACTTTCTATTCCGATACTTATGGAGAATATCCATTTATAACTGAAAAATATGGTCATGCAACCTGTACAAATTTGGGTGCATTGGCAATGGAACATCAAACTGTTACTTCATTTGATGCAGGCTATATCAGCGATCCCGCTGCAGAATACACTATTGCCCATGAGTTATCTCATCACTGGGCAGGAGACGCTTTAAGTATTGGAGGCTGGGATCACGTATGGCTAAAGGAGGGATTTGCTTCCTACAGTGAAGCATTATGGGCAGAAAATCTTTATAGTTTTGAAGGTCTGCAGGATTATATGGAAGCTGAGGATACAGGTTCACCACTGGATGAATGTTTATATCGAGATCCGGAAGGTGGTGGTGGTCATATTTTTAATATTGTGATCTACAGCAAAGGATCGTGGGCAATTCATATGTTGCGTGGTGTTTTGGGAGATGAAGATTTCTTCTCGATGCTGCAGAATTTTTTTCAAGATCCCCTATTAAATTATGGGAACATCATAACCCAAGATCTGGAAAATGCAGCAGAATATGTGAGTGGTGAAGAGCTTGACTGGTTCTTTGATGAGTGGTATTATAATTATGGCAGACCTCAATATAAGTACGCAATTTATACTTCAGAAAGTGAAGATTCGCTTAAAATTACTATGCATTCAGAGGGAAGTTCAGGAGATCCCTTCTCGATGTACGTTCCATATAAGATCAATGACAATTATAGTGGCAGATTTTGGGTAGAAGATGGCTTTAATTATTTTGCTGATTCGTTCTCAGACGATCTGGAATTATTTGAATTTGATCCGGATAATTGGGTTCTTGATTATGGGTATTTGGAACAAATTCCTGTTATAGAAGAAATAACATTACAAAGAGATGGAGCAGTAGTTGTTACTTGGGAAGAGTTCTTCGATCCGGGAATTGAAGGGATGAATATTTATAGAAAACAAGCAAATGAAGAATATATCCTACTTAATTCCGAACCAATTTTCAGCACAGCTTATTACGATGATGAGGTAAGTCCGAACGAAGAATACTTTTATAAAGTTGCCGCAGTATTCCAATCAGAAGGAAATTACGTAAGCAGCTATTCAAATGAGATTTCTACCTTTCCCGTTAATTTTACTCTTGATGAAGGAATATTACTTGTAGACGGAACACTGGATGGACTTCCTGCATCACCCTTTCCTACAGATGAAGAAGTTGATGAATTTTATGATACGTTACTATCAGGTTACTCATACACAAATTGGAATATTACCACTCAAGGTTCACCTCCACTTAATGAAATTGCCAAGTATTCAAGTATTATATGGCATACTGATGATATCTCAAACTACCCTTTTGTAGAGGGTGAATATAATATGAAAAGTTATCTTTTAGCTGGTGGAAACCTTTTAGCTTCCTGTTGGAAACAGCTATGTATGATCTCTGGAGATCTTCAAAATAATTTCCTTTATCTTGATGAATCTACCTATCATGACCAAGCTGATTTTGCCGGAGCTTTTGGAACAAATGGATTTGATGATATCGTTATCGATATTAATAAAATTTCTCTACCCAACTGGGGTGATAATTTGCAGTATGTGAATAAATTTTTACCTTTAGAAGATGCTGAAGCAATTTTTACTTATGACTCTTTCTCTAATGATCCTGACTGGGAAAATGCAGTTTGCGGTCAGCGTTTTAGTGGTGATAATAAAACATATATTTTAGGATTCCCGCTTTACTTTATGATGCAGACAGAGGCGGAAGATCTTATGCAAAGCATCTTAGAAGATTTTGGAGAAGAAAGCAGCATAGGGAGTTATGAGTTAGAAGTTATTAATTGTAAGTTGAATAATTACCCCAATCCATTTAACCCATCAACAACGATCAGTTTTAAAATAAACATCGAAAATACCGAAGACACTGAATTGATGATCTTCAATCTAAAAGGCCAGAAAGTGAAAGAATTTACGATCCCTCAATCCTCATCCCTAATTCCTAATCAGATTATATGGAACGGAACTGATGAAAACAATCAACCGGTTGCCAGTGGAATATATTTCTATAAGTTAAAATCGGGTGATTTTGAAATGAGTAAAAAAATGTTATTGTTGAAATAAAATTTCTATCTTGTCCTAAAATAGGTTGTCACTTATGGAGAGCATGATAAAAAAAATATAAATTTATTCTTAATTTACATAGGTGAATCTGCAAGATTCATTGGAAAGGACGTCTTCTATAATTTGAAATTTAGATATATAGGTTACAAGATCAATATTTCTTGACTACTAAACTCAATTTTGAAGATTTGCTAAAGAAATGAAGTTTCATACATTAATTTATATAGAATTACTGTCAATTTGAGGAGGTATTATGACCAATGTTTTAATACGGAAAAGAAACGATATTGGGAATAATTTTATTCCAAACGAATTTCTGCAAAAAAATAAAGATGAATATTATTATCGTAATCAACAAACATTGTGGGCAAAAGATCGATGGCGTCATTTACTATCTTCCGAAATAGAAGAGCTTGTAAAAAACAACAATATTTCCGATGATTGGGATCAAATATTGGTTACCGATCAGTTCAATCCTCGTCAGATAAAGAATAATGAGTTCTACGGTCTAATCAGAATTGGAAATGTGCGAAATGTGGTTCTTGAATATCATGAATTGAAAGTGCCAGTTGGGATCACGAAAAGCGTGATCATATCTTGTGATATTGGTGATGATGTTGCTATTCACAATGTTAGATATTTATCTCATTATATCATCGGTGATCGTTGTATTCTAACCAATATCGATGAAATGCACACGACCGATCATGCAAAATTCGGGAATGGAATTATCAAAGAAGGTGAATCGGAAAAAGTGCGGGTTTGGTTGGATATTATGAACGAAACAGGCAGCCGCCAAGTTCTTCCTTTTGATGGGATGATAACTGCCGATGCTTATCTTTGGGCAAAATATCGAGAAGATAAAGATCTACAAAAAAAGTTAAAAGAAATCACCCAAAATAGCTTCGATGCTCATCGTGGATTTTACGGTATGATTGGCGAGCAATGTGTAATTAAGAATTCTCGTGTTCTAAAAGATGTTAAAATAGGTTCTCATTGCTATATAAAAGGAGCAAACAAACTCAAAAATCTTACTGTTCATTCTTCCGAAACACTCTCTACCCAAATTGGTGAAGGTGTGGAACTTGTGAACGGCATTATAGGTTATGGATGTCATATTTTCTATGGTTGTAAAGCTGTTCGTTTTATTTTGGGAGAAAATTCAAATCTGAAATATGGAGCTCGACTCATTAATTCAATTTTGGGTGATAATTCAACTATCTCCTGTTGTGAAGTTTTAAATAATCTTATCTTTCCAGCTCATGAACAGCATCATAATAATTCATTCTTGATCGCTTCGGTTGTTTTGGGACAAAGCAATCTAGCCGCCGGAGCCACAATAGGTTCAAACCATAATAGCAGAGCTAATGACAATGAAATTCAGGCAGGAAGGGGATTTTGGCCGGGATTGAATTCAAGTATCAAGCATTCCAGCAAATTTGTATCTTTTATACTGCTGGCTAAAGGAGCATATCCGGCAGAACTTAACATCACCTTGCCGTTTTCACTCCTGAACAATAATGAATCTAAAAATCAATTGGAAGTTTTTCCTGCATTTTGGTGGCTATATAATATGTATGCTCTTGCCAGAAATTCTTGGAAATTTCATAAAAGAGATAATCGTGAGAAAAAGATTCAGAATATTGAGTTTGATTATCTTGCACCGGATACAATAGAAGAAATACTAAATGCATGTAGATTGTTAGAAATCTGGACAGCGAAAGCAGATCTTCATAAAAAAGGTGTTTCCATTAAAAATAAAGATGATAAAGAACTCATTGCAATCGGGAAAGAATTACTTTCAAGCTCTAAAGCACAAACTAATGATCTGGAAGTTATTGGTGAAGATATGGAGAAATCCAGTCGTAAAATTGTAATATTAAAATTTTATCAAGCATATCATGCTTATCAAGAAATGCTGCATTTCTATGCTGTGAAAAATCTTATCGAATATCTGAATGACAATCCGAACACTGATTTTTCTTCATTAAAAAATGCTTTGAGAGGCAAACGTGAAACATTATGGGAAAATATAGGCGGCCAGCTTATTTCCAAAAAAGAAGTGGAAAAACTTCGACGAGATATTGGATTGGGAAAATTGTTGAATTGGGATGATATCCATATTAGATACAATGATTTATGGGCTGCTTATCCAACAGAAAAACAGAAACATGCTTTTGCAATTTTATGTGAAATAATTGGAACAAATGATCCTTCAAAAGATCAATGGATTTATGCATTAGATAAAGCGGTAGAAATTCAAGAATACATTAATGATCAGGTTTATGTATCGCGTAAAAAAGATTTTGATAATCCATTCCATCAGGCTACCTATAGAAATATGGATGAGATGACGGCTGCTATTGGAACGATCGAAGATAACGGCTTTGTGCAACAAGTAAGAAAAGACACTGAAGAATTTAAAATTTTAGTTTCAGAAATAAGAAAGAGAATTTAAAAAAGGAGAAAAATATGAATCTCAAACAAAACAAATATTCGCAATATGCCTTAGTTAAAGAAATGATGGATACAATCGATGTTGTAAAAAAATTCGATTCTAAACAAACAGAAGCAATTGCCCAAAAAATTAGTCTCGCAAAAAAATTATTGCTTACAGGTGAAGGTTCCAGCCGAATATTTCCAGCAAAGAATGCTATCAGAAAAGCTCTTACTCTTGGTTTGGAACTATGTATAACAACTGATGGATCGAGACAATCAGCTCTTTATGATCTTTCGAATTTTGCGGTTTTTTGTGCTTCAAATTCCGGAAAAACCAAAGAGATAATTTTGCTGGCAAAAAAGTTGGCTGCAATAGGCAATGATAATCGTTTTGCTTTGTCGGCAAATAAAAATACCCCACTCGAAAATGAGTGCAATGAAACTTTTATATTGAATTGTGGTTGGGAACAAGCTGTTGCTGCTACGAAAAGCGTGATTGAACAAGCTTTATTTTACGAATCCATACTTTGGAATATCGGTAATATCACTGATCCGATCAAAACTTCTGGATTATCAGAAAAGATAGAAAAGGTACTTACAATGCCGATTGATCCCAAAATCATTGAAGTGGCAATAAATGCTCCAACTATTTATTTTGCCGGTTATAATGATGGTGTTGCAGAAGAGTTGACTTTGAAAACCAATGAGATCACAAGAAAAAAATCTGACTTTTTAGAAGGAACTTATGCAGTTCATGGTATCGAAGAAGTTATGAAGAAAGAAGATATAGTTTTTGTGATCGACCCTATCGAAGAGGAAATAGAAAAATTCCAAACCGTATTGGTTGATGGCGTTGGGCTTACAGTTGTTGCAATTTCAACTAAAGATACTCCATTCCCGACAGTTATTATACCGGATGCAGGTGAAATGAACAGTCATGTTTTCCTGAGCGCCGGTTGGAATTTATTGGTTGAGATCGGTATAGCTTTGGGAATAGATTTGGATAAACCGGAGCGAGCTCGGAAAGTTGGAAACGAATTTTTAGGATAATCTTCCAAAACAATTTGTTGGAAGAGAGTTCTAAACGGAAGATGATTATCTGAAAATAAAGTTCGCAACCCAAACGAAAAAGGCATTACGTAATGCCTTTTTTATTTTGTCAGGACTTTCAAATAGGCGCATTCCTATAAGCATGATTTTTTTTTTGCAATGAACTTTTTTTCATCTTGACCGTCAAAAGTGACAACCTATTTTAGGACAAGACAGGGGTTTATTAAATCAGTGTGTAACATTACGGCACAACAACTCCCCTTTTTTCTTTACAGAAATTCTCACTTTCCGATTTTTACAATAATTGAATTTAGAGTAAGTTAGAAAGAATTCTGCATAAGCAGAAGACTTTTGAGAGCTTGCTAAATGTTAACTTATACAAACGGTATTTTTGTCTGGACAATGGGGTGCACTATACTCGCAATGACAATCAAGAATCATTTAAGTTAAGTTTTATGGAGTATAAAAAAATGAATAGTAATGAGATCAGAAAACAATATATAGAGTTTTTCAAAAAGAAGGGACACAAAATAGTTCCTTCTGCACCTGTAGTTCCAATAGATGATCCTACACTTCTTTTCATAAATGCCGGAATGAACCAGTTCAAAGATATCTTTCTAGGCAAAAGAAAACCGGGATATAAAAGAGTTGTGAACAGTCAGAAATGTATTCGAGCTGGTGGAAAACATAACGATCTGGATGAAGTTGGCAGAGATGGCTACCATCACACATTCTTTGAAATGCTGGGTAATTGGTCGTTTGGAGATTATTACAAAAAGGAAGCGATAGAATGGGCTTGGGAATTACTTACCGATGTTTGGAAACTTCCCAAAAACAAATTGTTTGCTACAGTTCACACTTCTGATGAGGAAGCTTATAAACTTTGGGAAAATGGAACAGATATTGAAAAATCTCATATAGAATATCACGGAGATAAAGATAATTTTTGGGAAATGGGAAATAGCGGTCCGTGTGGTCCATGCTCTGAGATTCATATTGATAGAGGGGAAGAATTTTGTAACTTGAAAAATGATAAAAATCATGAATGCAAAGTAAATGGTGATTGTCATAGATATATTGAACTTTGGAATCTTGTGTTTATTCAATTCTTCCGAGATAAGGATGGGAAATTGAATTCACTAGAGGATAAATTTGTAGATACTGGAGCAGGATTTGAGCGAATTTGTCAGGTGCTTCAAAACAAAAACTCCAATTATGATACCGATGTTTTCCAACCCATAATAAACGAAATTGTTAAATTGTCAGGAATAAAATATTATTCTGACGAACGCGGGACATCACATCGTGTGATAGCTGATCATATTCGGGCTTTAACTTTTGCCATCTCAGATGGTGGAATGCCTTCTAACGAAGGACGCGGATATGTTCTGCGCCGGATTTTAAGAAGAGCTGTTAGGCATGGACACTTACTAGAAATGAAAGATGCATTCCTTTATAAACTTGTTGATACCGTCATAGAAGTTATGGGAGAACATTTTTCTGAACTTAAAGAAAAACAGACTCATGTGAAAATGATCATAAAATCTGAAGAGGAAAGATTTAATGAGACATTGGATAAGGGATTAGCTAAATTTAAGGAAATCATAATTGAGCTAAAAGAAAACACAATTCCTGGTAAAGCTGCTTTCATGCTTTATGATACTTACGGATTCCCTCTTGATCTAACAAAAATTATGGCAGAAGAAAAAGGATTAACA